>JADLKP010000041.1 GCA_016838945.1 Methanobrevibacter sp. | reverse complement strand
AACGATGTGGCGAAATACGCTTCGCTCCTTTCGCCACATCGGGCTGGAGCTCCGCTAATGACGTGCTCGCCGCTTCGCGGACTTCGCACATCATAAGCTTGGCGCAATGCTCCGGAGAATAATTTAAATTATCTAGAAGCACTGCGCCAAGCTCCAGCCCGTTAGTGGCAATTTAAATAGAAGAACCAGAATTCAATAATACATGAATATAAACAAGAAATATTTTGGAATCATCAAATGGTATGATAAAGTGAAAAATTATGGATTAATTCAATGCCAAGAGATAGGTGATGCAGGATTTAAGCCTTATAATTTTGATTCCGAAGTAGAAAACATTAATCCTAATTCATTAGTTCTATTCTCAATAACACAAAATGGTAGAGGCCGAAATATTGCCAAAGAAATTACTTATGACTACCTCAAATATGTTAAAACAAATTATAGAAAATTCAGTAAAGGACTCATTGATGTTATTCTAAGTTATGGGAATGAGGAAACAAAGAAATGGTTACGTTCAAAATTGAATGGGGATAACCAACAATCTTCTGTTGGAAATGTAGATTTATTTAATGCTGTTTTAAAAAACAATGACAGCACATATGCGGATAAGTTATTAAAAAATCTAGCTGATGGTGTAAAGAATATTGATTCTAATGACACATATAGTGCCGCTATTCAAATACTTAATTATAATAAAATTAATTTAGAAAGTGAATATATACCAGACCTTCCATATTCTTTATATTTAAAAGCAAATGATGACTATAAATTTGAATTATGGTTGAATGGGCATATATCTTTTTGTAATCTTGAACTTATTAAACAAAAATTTGAATCAGCAACTAGTGAATTAAAACAAAAAATTCTCACTCGGTGTCAAGGAAATAAAAAAGGTTTTCTCATAAATGAAATATCAGACTCAATAGAAAGTTCAATTTCAACAAGTACTGGAGATGTATACTTTGACGGGATAAGGGATAAAATAATTAATGAGATAAAAAAGGCAAAAGAAAGTATTTATATCGCTGTTGCTTGGTTCACTAATCATTATTTTTTAGAGGCATTATACACGAAAGTTGAGGAAGGAGTTCATGTTGAATTAATGATTCTCAACGATTATATAAATAATTGGGTTGAAGGATTAGACTTTCAGAAGTTTATTGACCTAGGTAAAAATAAGGGAAATAGTAACTTCTACTTCTGCGGGGTCGATAATATTATGCATCATAAATTTTGTATAATAGATGAGCAAATTCTTTTTAATGGTTCATACAATTGGACTTATTATGCTGAACATAGGAATCATGAAAACTGCATGATTTTTCGTAATAATTTAAATTTAGTAGAAAAGTTTAAACTTGAGTTTGAAGCAATTAAATCAAGTTTATCCCCTGTCAATGAGATTGTACCTTTTGAAAGAGATTTAGACTCTAATCTTGATATATTTTCTTGTAGAGAATATAGGTCTAAAGATTTAGAATATAAAGCTAAGGATGCCATTAAGCAGAACAATTTTGGAAATGCTTATAGAATTGCTGAAATTTCTTTACAAATAAATCCAGAAAACGCAGAAGCGATAAGATTTCTTGAGGAAGTTAAAATGCAAAATGAAGATGAAGAAACTATTAGGAAAGCAACGATTGAAAAGGAGATTATAGAAAAACAAAAGAGGCAACAAAATATTGAAGAAGAAATAGCAAAGCAAAAACTAGAAACAGAACTAAGACAAAAAAAAGAACGAGAAGAGCGTGATAAAGAAATAAAAGCAAAACTAGAGGAAGAGAAACTTTTAAAAGAAAGACAATTAAAGGAAGAAGAAGAAAAAAAGAAGTTAAAAGCTCAAGAAGAAGAACTAAAAGCTAAAAAACAATTAGAGGAACAAGAACGACTTCGACTTGCTGAATTAGAAAAAAAGAGAGAGCTATTATTAAAAAATCAAGAAGAAGAAAAGTTACGGAAAGAGAAACAGGATAAAGAAAATGAATTAAAACGTGCCGAAGAATTAAAGAAAAAACAGGCAGAAGAAAAAAGACAAGAAGAATTACTTGCCCAAAAAGAAGATGAAAGAAAACGTTTGGAAGAAGAACGTTTATTACTTGAATCCACAAAATCTACTTCGTTACAAGGGAAAAGAGGTAAACTTAGAATTAATCTTCAATGGAAAACTTTTGATGATTTAGACTTACATGTATATGACCCAGCGAATAATCATATATATTACCAAGCAAAAGAAGCGACTTGTCAAAATTCTATAGGTAAACTAGATGTAGATGCAAATGCGGGTAGTGGACAGACTAAAACTCCTCAAGAGAATATATTTTGGGATAATGAAGCTCCTGAAGGAAATTATAAGGTAGAGGTAATTTTTTTTACAAAACGTGAGCTTAATGAGTGCCCATTTGTGGCAACAATAATACCTGAACTTGGTGAACCCAAAATTTATACAAGCAAAGTTATTGGTGAAAAGAATACTGTTAAAGTAGTCGAATTCTCATACCACAAAAATGAAGGAATGATAATAAAAAATAGTATATAAAAACTGCCACTAACATTTTGTATAAGTAATGGCAGGAATTATGCTAAACTTCAAGGTTTATTACCCGCTCAAACTGCGTAGCGGTTTGACAGGGGAGTACCACGCAATCTGCCACTACTCATACAATTTACCGTTGGGGCCAATATTAAGACTGACAACAATAACTATTAAAGAAAGACAATATGTATTTACCAGTAGAAAAATGCTTTGAACTTGATAAGATAGTCAAATCTTTTGAAGTAGCCTACCGTGGCTTTATAGTTACTCAATTAGTAAATAAATATAATGACATTAATAAGTTCAGTATAGCTGTTAACCATTTAGATTCTTCATTAAAGCAAAGTCCGATATTGGGTACTAAAAAATACAAACAAAGAATCATTAAGATTAAAAAAGAAATAGGCTCATATTATAAGAAAATTGAGGATTGTCATTCAAATGTCAATGATAAAGATTTTGGTAATCAAGTGCCATTCGTATCAGAGTTGATTGATTTTGTGGTTTTGTTTTTTGATGGCTGCTTTAATGATTTAGCCAAAGGATTTAGTTCAATTGAGGACTTTAATAGTAACAATGTAACTTATAGTCATATAAGGAATTGGTTATCACATCCTGCATCAAGTAAAATAACAGCAGACGACGCAAAGCATACTTTGATTTTTATCAAGAAAATTTCACAAAATATACCATCAAAATATTATTGGTATATAGCTAAAAGGCAAGTCTATGACTGGTGTGATGAATTATTGAAAAAAATTGAAGAAACTGGTATTAAATATCATAATCTTTCCTCAATATCTTTTTCACACCAAAAGTTAATTGAAAGAGAAACAGAACTTGATGATTTGAAATCTCTAATATTTGGTAAAGATATTGGTTATAGAAAATCCGGGTCAGTTGCAATATATGGTTATGGTGGAATAGGCAAAACTGCTTTTATACTAGAGTTTCTTTATCGAACAATTAAAGAAATCAATGATAAACAGTTAAAAGATAAAATAGACTTTTTGCTCTTTTTTACTGCAAAAGACGAACTTTTATCATTTAATGAAACAACAAAGAAGCTATACATCAGGGATATAAATAAACAAATTCTTGGTTTCGATGATTTTGTTGAGAAACTTAAAGAATTATTAGAGATTAGTAATCTTGACGATTTAAAGAAACATTCAGGAATACTGGTTATTGATAACTTTGAAACTTTATCAAATGAGGATAAACCAAGGTTTTTTGATTTTATCAAGAAAGTACCAAGGACTATTCAATTTGTAATTACATCAAGAAATGAAGAGCCGTGCGAGGATAAAATCAATTTGAGAGAATTTTATGAAAGAGAAAAAGGTCTAAGTTTTATAAAGGGATACATAGATTATTATGAATTAAAAGTTTCGCTGAAAGAAACTGAAATTTTAAAGCTTATTGAGCTTTCAAAAGGTAACACTTTAATCCTTGTTTTGACATTACAAATGTTGTCTAATAATCATCCTATAGAAAATTTATTTACAGATTTGGAAAGTGTCGAATCTTCAAATATTGAGATAATATCAGATTTTATGTATAAAAACACGATTGGTAACGCAATTGAGTTTTTAGCCAGTAAAAATCACAATCCAATTGAAATACTGAAAGTGGTCTCTTTGTATGATGTTCCTGTTGATTTATATTCGATGAGCAAAATATCAAACCAATCTGTTCAATCTGTTGAATTTGTTTGTGAATACCTCACAACGAAATTAATTTTAGAAAAGATTGGTGAAACCTATAAACCAAATGAATTTGCGAATAAATTTATTGTCTCAAAGTATATTCCCAATAGAATTGAATTAAAAAGACTTAGAGAAAGGATAAGAGAACACCAAAAAGAGCTTGATTACAAATTAAAAAGATTAGAAAATGCCCGTAAGAAGGAGCCGTTACTAGATGGGATAATGGAAGATTGGAAACCTAAAAATTCTATAGATACAGTTGCCATTTCTGAAGCATTTGGACTTTTTGGCAAAACAAGAGAATATATAAATGGCTCACAAACTTGCGATATTACCTTTATCAATAGTGAATTTGAAAGATTAGAAAAAATGACCTCTCACCCATATATTAGATTTCAAAAGGCTCGTTGCTTTCAGCAAATTCTTGAAAAATCGGAAGATAAAGTTAACAAGGTTGAACTTGAACAGAAAGTTTCACTTTATTATGAAGATGCTATCGACACCACTGATTTTTATTACCCTTATATAAAAAACACAAAATCGTATGCCTCTATAAATTGGATTTATGGTATCTTTCTTTCATCAGTCACTAATGACTATTATAAATCACTTCGATATTTGGAAGACGCTGTGTTAATTTTCAGAAGGTTGAAAATATTTGATAAAGCATATTACACTGCAATCAATAACCTCTCTTGGGTATATTTTAAACTGCATAAATCGGAAAATGATGATATTTATTTATCAGAATTAAAACCTCTCTTTTTTGAGATTAAAAGAAATAAAGATAAATTGATTGCAATTGGCTTTAATTATGACCTTTATATGCAAAATTTTGGCAAATATTTTATTGAACAAAGACATACTGGCCCCAACAAGCGGTATAAAAAATTGCCGAGAAAGTAGGTTCTTCAAGGGTTGTAGCCCGCTTCAACCTTTGTGTAACTTGATAGGAAATCGCCCGCAATCGGCAACTTTTCATACCGCCAAACGTTGCCAGTAATGTTAAAAGACCGCTACAAACACATAGATAGATGCTAAAATTTTTAAGAAAAAAGAAAATTCAAGTTCCTGATAACTATAAAAATCTGATAGGTCAGGTCGAATATGAGATATTTGTTAATCAGTGCTTAAATGTTTTAAAGGAATTAGGTGTAGATGTGATTAGTTACGAAAATGGAGATATCACATACAAAGGGAAAAATGAGGACTCACATTATTTTTTGGACAATTTGGTTCGTAAATATGTGCAGATTGAAAAGGAAAATCAACTTACTGAGATTAAAGATCATTTTAAAAAATTGCAAGAAACACCGCACGCTTACGATTACTTGTTCAAAGACTTTGATTATGCCAAGCAATTCCTGAAAGTCTTGGTAAAACCGACAGACATTACTCCGAAAATTGATGATTTTGTTACACGAATTGACTATCCTGATTTATTAACTGTGCTTGTGTTGGATTTTGAAGACAGATTTCATTACATAAGAAAAGATGAAGCTAATCTTTGGGGGGTTGATTATAGTAAATTATTCGAAATTGCTTTAGATAACATTAGCCAAGAGACTGTTGATATTAGGAAACATCTTTTTGATGATAAGTTTGATGTTTATGTTTTATTGAGCGGTGATTTCTCAGCATCTTTTAGCTTGTTAATTGATACTCACATGGATTTTGCGATTGGAGCTTATGGGAGTTTAATTGGAATACCAACGAAAGGAACTGTTTTTATTCATCCGATAATAAGCAATGATTTTATGGACTTGACTTCGACATTATATCAAGAAATGGAGAAATTTTACAACGAAGACCCAAGTAATATTTCGATGGATTTCTACTGGTTCGATAAAAAGAGTTTGAGATTGTTTAATAAGACCTTGAATGATAATGGCACAATAACAATTTCAATGCCTGATGAATTAAAAAAAATAGTAAATGAATAAAACACTACTGGCAACACGCGGTATAAAAAATTGCCGGGACAGTAGGTTATTCAAGGGTTGTAGCCCGCTTCAACTTTTGTGTAACTTGACAAGAAATCTCCCGCAATCGGCAACTTTTCATACCGCCAACGATGTGGCGAAATACGCTTCGCTCCTTTCGCCACATCGGGCTGGAGCTCCGCTAATGACGTGCTCGCCGCTTCGCGGACTTCGCACATCATAAGCTTGGCGCAATGCTCCGGAGAATAATTTAAATTATCTAGAAGCACTGCGCCAAGCTCCAGCCCGTTATGCCCAAGCTTAATGACGCAACCTATTGACATATTGACCATCATAAAATGGATTAACAATCTAAAAAAATAGAATATGAAAACGTTTAAGTACTTAATTTTCTTGGCTTTTATAATTAGCTTAATAAGCTGTGATAAAAATGACATCGATGAGACAAAAAAAATGGATGTTGAAAAATTTATTGAGTTGTTAAAATCAAATCAATATGATTCTTTAAATCTTCCAGCTTTTACTTACACCGACATTCCCTCATTGCTTCAGTATAGAAATGAGACTCAAACTATTACTAACTTTCCTCACAATGGAATTTCATCGCTATATGCACCAGACTGCACATTAGGTATGTATGTTTTATGGACGATTGAGTCGATTAGAGCAGTGGCAATTCAAAGCGAGAATTTGGTAATGGGATTCCCATCTCAGAATCCAATTCTGGCTTTAAGAGTCGCTGACGAATTAACTTTAGTTTATTCTATTGAATCACATCAAATTGCCGCAAATGCTTATTTCGACTGGTGGGAGAACAACAAACAGAAGGACTTTAACGATTTTAAAAATATTGACCCATTAAAATCAACTGATTATAGATGGCATTGAGAAATGAAAGCCTGGGCATAACAAAAACTATATGTCAATTGGGGTTTCGGTGCGGACAACAAAGTTCGCAGCCCGCAACAACGGCATCGGGGTTCGACAGGAAAGCAACCCGCAATCCCCAACTGCATATAGTTCCGTCCGTTATGCCTCACCCTAAAAAGACGACACGACAGACAATAAACGAACATAAAAGTGAAAGACAAAACGCCAACGCATCTGCAAAATCAAAAGAGCTGCATCCCAATGCTCAAAGCCAACGCAATGCAGCACATTTGCTTTTGCCCTAACTCACATAATGACATGAAGGCATGAATGGACGATTAAAACTCATTGAGCAACAACTTCTAGGTATTGACAGTGCTGCATTTCAAAACCTTTGCGACATTTATTTAGCTTTTAGAGAACAAGAATTAGCAAGCATCAATAGGACAGGAAGCCAATTTGGAAAACAGAAAACTGTAAAAGGTACACCCGACACTTTCTTTCGACTTGCAGATGGAAGTTTACGATATGTTGAATTCACAACTAAAGCTGACGGACTAGTCGCCAAGATAACAGAGGACATTGATAAATGTTTAGACCCAACTAAGACAGGAGTTCCTGCAAATCAAGTTCATAAAATAATTATCTTCTTTAACTCACGACTTGATGTTGCCGAAGAAACCGCAATAACCCAATATGCCATTTCAAAGAACGTCCGTATTGAATTGATAGGACTTGACTGGTTAGCGTTAGAGATTTACTCCAAATATTTAATCCTTGCTAAAGATATTTTAGGTATTCCACTTGACACTGGACAACTCCTTCCACTTCAAAATTTCATTGACGAATACAACAACAAAGCAGGGAAACTTTCAACCCCATTAGATAATATCTTTTTACATCGCAAGACTGAGTTAGCCGACATAGAAAACATTTTGGCAACAAACGATTTACTCATTATTTCAGGATTTCCTGGTGTTGGCAAAACGAAGATTGCACTTGAAGCACTTGATAAATATTTATCAGCCAACAAAGATTATTCAGCTTTCGCAGTTTCTAAGAAGGATCAAGATATTTCAGAAGATCTAAAAATTCACTTGCAGCAAGAAAAGAACTATATACTATTAGTGGATGATGCAAATCGTCAACTTCCAAACTTCAAACAAATTTTGGGGATATTTCGTGAAAATCGAAAAGGAAACATAAAACTATTAATTACAGTTAGAGACTATGCTTTAAGCGATATTGAGAATGAGTGCATGGATTTTATGCATCAAACTATCACTTTGAAAAAATTTACTGATGAGGAGATAACACAGATAATCAGCAGTGATTCATTTGAAATAAAAAACCTGAAATACCAAAAGAGAATTGTAGAAATCGCTGATGGAAATGCACGACTGGCAATCATGGCATCAAGATTGGCAAATCAAGAGCAAGTTGGATTTTTGTATGGAGATGGAGATAGAATTTTTGAGCTATACGATTATTACTTTAGGACATTCATAAAAGATTTTGATATACTCGGTAACAATAATCTCCTAAAAACACTTGGCATAATTTCATTCTTTTTTACAGTTGACAGAAGCAATAAGGAATTTATAGAAAATATTCTAAAAACATTTGAACTTGACTATTATGAATTCAATGAGGCTATTGAAGTTTTACATGAGAAAGAACTTTTAGAAGTAAAATACAATCATGCAAGGGTTTCAGAGCAGGTAATGGCAACGTATTTCTTCTACAAAGTATTTATTAAAGATGAAATCCTATCATTCAAAACATTACTGTTTACATTTTTCCCTATTTGGAAAAAAAGATTCAAAGACACGATTATCCCCTCCAATAATTCTTTTGGTTATGACAATGTGCTTAAAAAAATAAATGGCTCACTGGATGAGTATCTGTATTCAATCTATTCAGAGCAAGAAAAAGTATTAGAATTCTTTTCGCTTTTTTGGTTTTACAAAAGAGAGGAAACTCTTAGCTATTTCCATCAAAAAATTCAGCAATTTCCAGAATCCGAAAACCCTGTCTATGATTCAAAATATGAAACGAATGACTTTGTTTGGGATAGGGACAAAACCTTAGACTTTCTTGCCGACCTTTTTAATCACTTTACAGAAAGCTTTATTCCTGCTTTGGAATTAGCGTTTGAATATTGCCGGAAAAAGCCTGAATCACTTCCTGAGCTTATCAGGAGAATCAGAGAGAAGTTGCTATTTGATGATGACGACCACAGATTTGACTTTCAAAGACAAGTAGAATTGTTCAACCTTTTAATTGCAAAATTTAAAGCCAAGCAACCGCACTATATTGAAGCATTTTTTGCTTTAGCTGGAACATTCCTTTCACACCATTTTCAAATTACAAAAGGAGGAAGAAATCACTCAATCACTTTTTACCAATATCCCTTACCATTCTATGTGGTGACAATAGATTTTAGAAAATCTATTTGGACAACCCTGTTTGAGAATTTCAACTCTTACCCCAAACAAATTTTATCAATACTTAAAAACTACCGACCAGGATATAAAGAAGCAATTCCAGAAATCCTAGAATTCGATTTATCCCTTTTACTACCTTTTATAGAAAGCAATCTTGACCCCACAAGTTTTGAGCACATTCATTACGTCCATGATTTTGTTTCCATGCTGGACAGAGAAAAACTTGCTGACAAAGGTTATCAAAACTTGAAAGTAAAGTTCAATAGCAAAGAATATGAGTATTTTCGCAAATTAGATTGGAATTCACATAGAGGTAGGCAGGATTATAATTTCAAAAATTATGGTGATTTCCAAAAGTTGAAAGAACAAGATGTTCGGTCTTCTTTTGTTTTTAAAAGTGAAGACGAGTTCAAAGCTCTTCACTTAGCAATTAAAAACACCCTTTCACTTGAAGGCAATAACAGCTGGGGAATTGACCAATCATTAAACATCATTACGGAGGAGAATTTTCTGCGAAACGATGAATTAGGATTTAAACTCCTAATTAGTATTTTGGAAAACTACCCAACAGGAGTAAATCCGCTTCATAAAGTGGTTAAGGTGATTGTCAATAAATCACCCCAATGGGCATTACGTCTTTGGAATCTAATCAACAATTGGAAGCACGAATACAAGTTGTATTGGCAACTTTCGTTCTTTGATTATTTGCCAAGTGAGCTTGCGAATAATTTTTACAAAACCGCATTGCTTGAAACAATTAAATCAATAGACAGAGGTTGTTATTTACGATTTGAAAGCTTTGAAATATTTATTCCTATTAAGTCAGATAAGTTCAAAGACAAAATCGGTCGGTTCTTTATGAAGTTACCAATTATCAAAAATCTAGTCAAATACAAAGAAAAAAACATCATTGAAGAAATACTTTTAATAGTTTATAATAAAATCGAGATTCAAAACTTAAGAATCAATTTGTCTTATCATTTCTTTGAAAAGTATTCAGCAATGCTTTCAGATAATTTTGAGCTTTTAAAGAAGTCATACATACAACAAGAAAAAAAGGTTGACATCCATTTCGACCTACAGTGTGAAGGTTTAAAAGAACTTCTTCGTATTAGACCAGACTTCCTTTTGGAATATATTAATGCTTTCTATACGGATAAAGGGGAGATGGCTAATAGAAATACCCACACCCAACTTTCTTTTGTTTGGGACTTGGGAGAGAATAATGAGTTAATCAAAAAAGCAGCGTTGCTGATTATTGAAAACAATTATTACTTTGGAATTGGAGAGCATCCACTGATAATATTTTTCCGTCACCTTAATGAAGAACAGAAAATAAAGGCGAAAGAGTTTTTGTTAGGTTTCATATCAGCTTATCACACTGACGAGAAAAAAATGAACCCCATTTTTGATGTTTTAAGACACACGCTTAAAGAGTTCTTTGAAGAGGCATTTTTACATTATTTAAGTTTGAATACTGACGTTGAAAATTTTAAAAAAATATGGTGGAGAGGTAACGGAGGAAGTTACAGCGGGGATGTAATCATTGGAGAAATTCATGCAAAGGAATGGCAGAATATTCTTGAGTTAGTTGTTAAATCAAACAACCAACTTGATTTAATTCCTATCAAGTCATACATCAAAAAGCAAATAGAATACGAGTTAAAAAGCGGTGAGGAAGAGCGAAAAAGGAAATTCATTAACCCAGATGGATGGTAAGACCCAACCATCTGGTGGCACATTTGCAAAAGCCCAGAAGCTAACCCACAATCCAAAGTTTTGCAAAAGAGCCACCAAGCCAACGCTCGACAAAAACAGACAAGAAATGACAACAAAACAGACGACAGGAAAAGAAGGGCGAAGGCATAACATCACCTATACGCAAGCAGGGGTTTGGTGCTTCGTAGAACAGGAAAGTGCTAAAATTAAAGTTCAGTTCTTCGTAGGAAGCTCAGTGGTAAAAATCCCTGCCTGCGTATAGCTGAGAACCGTTAGCGGCAACCATAAAGAACCGTGCGATGAAGAAATTGACGACTATAATATTGAATGAATTGAAAGAATTCAACCATTTCTTTAAAGAGCAGGAAATTCCAGCCAAGACTATCCTTCTACATGAAGGACAAATCTCAAAAACAATGTTTTTTATTGAGAAAGGTTGTTTGCGGACTTGGATAAATAATGACGGTAAAGAAATTACAACTCAATTTTTCTTCGAAGGAGACGGGGTTTCTTCAATTGAGAGTTTTAGGACAAATCAACCGAGTTTATACAGTATCGAAAGTTTAGAACCTTGTATTTTAAAAACTTTATCACAAAAGGATTTTCAGATTGTTTTGGAGAGTTCCCCTGAATTAAGAAAGAAATTAGAAGACCACTTATTCAGACGGCTTTTTCAATCTCAACAACTTTTATATTCATTTCTAAAAAACAAACCAAAAAAACGATACGAAGAGTTAATAAAACAACATCCTCTTATTATTCAGCGAGTTCCGCAACATTATATTGCTTCCTATTTAGGCATTACACCTGTTTCACTAAGCAGAATACGAAACAGGCAATAAAACTCATTTCTTTACAATTGTTATCGTTCAATCCCTTTACGACTTCTCAACTTTGCACTAAATATAAACAGTAAATAATGAGAACCGTAATAGTATTCAATCATCCTTACGAGGGAAGTTATTGCAACGCAATCCTAAACGCAGTAACAAAAGGTCTTCAAAAGGCTGGTCACGAAGTGGACCTTATGCACCTTGACAATGACAGATTTAATCCCGTAATGACACAAGACGACTTACAAGCTTTCGTTGCACATCAACCCATCGACCCACAGGTAATTGATTACAACGAGCGTTTAAAAAAGGCTGACCACTTAATTTTTATTTTCCCTATTTGGTGGGATATTATGCCTGCAACTACCAAAGGTTTTATTGACCGTGTACTATTTCCAGGCGTGGTATATGACCATCATCCCCGAGGCTTCGGCTTAGTGCCACTTCTAAAAAATATGAGAAGTGTAACAATTATCACTACAATGAACAAGCCCAAAATAATGTATTCCTTACTAATAGGTAATTTGATTAGAAAAGTGATGTTACGAAGCGTTTTTAAGACTATGGGATATAAGCGACTGAAATGGATTAGTTTTACTTCTGTTAAATCTGTAAGTCAAGAAAAAAGGAGAAATTGGCTTAGAATCATTGAAACACGATTTTCGTCATTCAATTAAAAAAGATGTATTATGAAGTTGAGCAGAAGTTTTATCACCCCATTAACAACAATAATTTTCCTTGTTGTTGCCCTCTCAGGTTTACTAATGTTTTTTCATATATTTGATGGATATACAGAGGTTGTACATGAAATTCTGGGTGTTATCTTTGTCGTGTTTTCAGTATTACATGTCATTCTCAACTGGAAAGCCTTGAAAATTCATTTCAAAAAGCGTGTTTTTATTCTATCGACAATAGTTGTTGCTGTTATTTCAATTTTATTAGTCATTCAGCAACAAAAGAGTCCAAAATTTGACACCATCCTTATTGAAAGAATAACTAATGCTCCAATTGAGGATGTTCTAAAAATATTGCAGCTTGATTCTATTGTAGTTGTCAAAAGGCTGGAAGAAAACGGAATTTCTTTTATAGAAGGGGCATCGATGGAAGAAATCCGGATTAACAATAAAGTAAGCCCAAAAAAATTATTCGATTTGATAATAGAATAATTGATTTTTTTGATAGGAAAAAATGGCAGCCGCTAACAGCGTATATAATTAAGTGCGGTTTTGGTGCTGATAATCGTAAGCCCCCGATAAAATACCCATTTTAGCGAAAATGGTTTTTTCCGATCTTTGCCTGCAAACCTATTTTTT
>JADLKP010000319.1 GCA_016838945.1 Methanobrevibacter sp. | reverse complement strand
AAAAATAAGGAATATTCCAAAAAATTCTGAAATCATATAAATAAAATAAAAAATAAATATTAATAAGAAAATCAATAAACTAATAAGAAAATCAATAAACTAATAAGAAATCAATGGTTAATAATAATTCAATAACCAATAAGAAATCAATGATAAATAAAATTCAATAATAGATAAGGAACAATAACATGGAAAATAATCATAATCATCAAAATAATTACGACACTGAAATAAAAACATACAGTGAAGATGAATTAAAGATAATCGAAGAGGGTAAAGTTCAGATAAAATTCCCAGACTTCGATAAGGTTTCATCAGATGCCCCTGTTTTCTATAATCCGAGAATGGAATTCAATAGGGACACTTCAATCCTGGCACTTCAAGCATACCAAAGGGAAGTTGATAGGGAAATAAGCATTTGCGATTTGTTTGGTGGAAGTGGAATACGGGGAATACGCTACAAAAAGGAAATTGATGGAGTTGGAGATGTTGCAGTAAACGACATCAGCTCACTTGCAAATGAATTTACAAGAATCAATGCAGAACTCAATGATGTTGAAGTTGAAATAGATCAAAAAGAGGCAAACAATGAACTTAGAAGCAATATGGGAAGATTTGATGTCATTGACATAGACCCATTCGGTACCCCTTCACCATTTGTGGATTCAGCAGGATACAATCTAAAGAGAAATTCCCTCCTTTGCTTAACCGCTACAGATACCTCATGTCTTTGCGGAACATATGTTGAACCATGCATCAGGAAATACAATGCAAAATCATATAAAAGTGAATACTGTCATGAAAACGGCATTAGAATCCTTATAGGATTTGCAGCATTGACACTTGCGAAATATCAGAAATACATAGAAGTGAAGATGTCCCATAGCAGTGAACACTATATGAGAACCTATCTTAAGGTAAGAAAGGGATCAAAAGCTACCGACGAATCATTGAAAAATATCGGATATATTGCACACTGCAAAGATTGCCTATACAGAGGAGAATTCAAAGGACTTGCAAGCAGCATGCCTGAAACATGTCCTGAATGTGGTGAAAAGCTAATCACCGCAGGTCCAATGTGGTTAGGACCTGTGCAAAATGAGGAATTCATTGATTCAATGATTGAAATAGCTGATGAAAAAGAGCTTAATCAAAAGGACAAGGTCTTAAAACTATTGAATTCATGTAAAATAGAGGCAAATGCACCAAGTACCTTCTATGACATCCATAAGGTCTGTAGAGCATTGAAAATCAGTGCTCCGAAGTTTGATAAGGTATTTGACAAACTTGAAGAGGAAGGATTCATTGCAGTCAAGACACATTACAGCCCACTTGGAATAAAAACCGACGCCAACAATAATGAACTGATGAAAATTATTCAGGACTTGACCAATGAATAAACATTCAAATAAGTATTTAGAAAAATAATAGTGGAATTTATAATAACCACTAACTAAACATTAAAAAATTATTTGATAATCAAATTTTTCTTGAGAACACTTAACTTAATAAAGAATTAGGAGAATATTATTGCAAATTTGGAAAAAATGCCATTATCCCATAGCAAAGATTTAACCTAATCAAGTATAATTAAATTTTATCAAATTTAATTGCATAAAAATAGGATTTGAAAGTGCATATTTATCAATAATTAATTAAAATAATAAAATAAAATTTAAATAAAAAAATATTTATTTAGTATTAAAATATTTTAATATTAATAAAATTTAT
>JADLKP010000040.1 GCA_016838945.1 Methanobrevibacter sp. | reverse complement strand
AAAAATTATTTAAACTATTAAAAATTATATCATTATTAAATACAATTAAAAAAATATAGGTGTTAATATGGATTTTGAGGAAGTAATCAGAACAAGACGCAGCATAAGAGAGTATGCAGATAAGGAAGTTGAAGATGAAAAAATAGAAAAGATACTAAAATCCGCCATGCAGGCACCTGGAAGCAGATTAGGTGCAGAACCTTGGGAATTTTTGATAATAAAGAATAAGGATGTTCTTGCTAAGATTGGTGAAATCAAACCTCGTGTAACCAATGCATCAGTAGCCATTCTTTTGATTGCAAACATTGAAAGGGCTTTCTATAAATTGGTATGGCAACAGGATATGAGTGCAGCAGCAGAGAATATGCTTCTTGAAGCTGTCAATCTTGGCTTAGGTGGTTTATGGAATGGTGTCGCACCTGAAGAGGAAAGAATGAATGCCATTGGAGAGATTGTTGGCTTGCCAAAAGATGAGAATTTAAAACCATTCTGCATAATCACTCTTGGTTATCCTGCAGATGGTTGGGAAAATAAGTTTATGGATAAGTTTGATGAGTCCAGAATACATTATGAAACTTATTAAGTATTTATTCAATTTAAATTAATTAAACATTTTAATTATTTTATTATTTTAGTTATTTAACGAAATAAAAAGGTTTATCTTATGAAATACAACTTTGATTCAATAATCGATAGAAAAAACACCAATTCACTAAAATGGGATTTGTTTGATGACGAATATCCTATGTGGGTTGCAGATATGGATTTTTATGCAGCTCCACTCATTTATGAATCAGTAAATAGAAAAGCAAAGCATGGAGTTTATGCATATTCCTTTGTAAATGATGATGTTTATGATTCTTACATAAATTGGTGGAAGAAATATGGTCTTGGAATGCAAAAGGATGAATTGCTATTTGCAACAGGAGTCATGCCTTCAATCGCAAGTATCATCCGTGCATTTAGCGATGTAGGAGACAATGTCTTAATTCAAACTCCAGTTTATCATGTTTTCTTTTATGTGATATTGGATAATGATAGGGATGTAGTTGAAAACCAATTGATTTATGATTCAAAATCAGAGGATGTGAAAACTGCTTATACAATTGATTTCGATGATTTGGAAGAGAAATTCAAAGATCCAAAGACTAAGCTAATGCTTTTGTGCAATCCGCATAATCCTATCGGAAAGATTTGGGATGGGGAAATTCTTGAAAAGATAGCTGCTTTAGCAAAGAAGCACAATGTCATTGTCGTATCTGATGAAATCCATTGTGATTTGACTGATCCTAATTTGAAATATGTTCCTTTTGCATCTTTGGATGAAAAACTCTCAAACAATAGCTTTACTTGCATCTCACCAAGCAAAACATTCAACATTGCAGGGCTCCAAAGTTCTGCAGTATTCACTCGGAATAAGGAACTTTATGAAAGATTAGAAAGACAATTAGCTATTGATTACTTCAATCATCCGAACATATTTTCAATAGATGCTACAATTGCAGCTTATAAAAGTGAAGATTGGCTGAATGAATTGAGAGAGATTTTATTCAGTAATAAGATGATTGTTGATGAATTCTTAAAAGCTGAAATTCCTGAAATAAGATTGGTTCCTGCCAATGCAACATATCTTTTATGGTTGGATTGCAGTCAATTGAATAGGGGAGATCATGAAGATGGATTTTCAAATGATTTGTCTGAATTCTTAAGAGAAAAGGCAGGTTTATTCCTATCTCCAGGAGTTCAATTTGGAGAAAATGGGGATGATTTCTTAAGAATGAATATTGCATGCCCACAAGAATTGTTGCTTGAAGGATTAAATGCATTAAAAATAGGAATTGAAAAATATAAAATCAAATAATTTTTTGAATTTAAAAATATGGTTTTAAAATTTTTATATTAAAAATTTTTTGTAAAAAAATCAATATTAAAAAAATAATTTGTAAAGAATAAGTTAAAAAAATTAAAAAAGTAGAGAAATTAGATTATTTTAATTTCTCTTCCCACTCTTTTTCTCTAAATCCAGTAAGACATGTAGTTTCAGTCTCAATTATTGGACGTTTTACAAGCATACCTTCACTAGATAAAATCTTCAATTGTTCTTCTTCACTCATTTCAGGCAACTTATCTTTTAATTGCATCTCTCTGTAAAGTTTACCGCTAGTGTTGAAGAACCTCTTGAGAGGTAGTCCACTTTTCTCATATAATGCCTTCAATTGATCATAATCAGGGGTGTCTTCAACAATATGTTGTTCATCATATTCGAATCCATTTTCATCTAACCATTTTTTTGCCTTTTGGCATGTACTGCATCGTGGGTAGTAAATAAATAACATTTTTTAACCTCTAAAATGAATTATTAATAATAGTATATTAATTATTTTATTTTTATTTTTTCATATTTATTTCAATAATTTTTTAATTATTCCTATTTTCTAACCCAAACCTTTTCGCTGTCATTTGCCTTTGCCTTGTTGTCTGCCATAACACCAACAAGATCATGAGCTTTGTAAGGTTCCTCAAGATATCTGATATCCTCTTCACTTAATTTAAGTTCTACAGAGTTAACCCCAGTTTCAATATGCTTTAGCTTTGTAGCGCCCATAATTGGAGAATCGACTTTGGTTTCCAGCCATGCAAGAGATATTTCGCTCATTGATACATCATATTCTCTTGCAAGATCAATTACCCTATTGATTATGATTGAATCCTGTTCTTCTGTGGATTCATACTTCTTATTTGCATAATAATCTTCCTCCAATCTTTTGGAACTTTCATCAGGCATTTTTGAAAGTCTTCCGGAAGCAAGTGAACTATAAGGGGTAAGTCCAATGTTTTCACTCACGCAGTAAGGAATCATCTCCCTTTCCTCTTCACGGAATATCAAATTGTAATGTCCTTGGACTGAAACGAACTTTTCAAATCCCTCTTTTTCAGCAAGAGCATTTGCCTTTGCAAGTTGCCATGCAAAACAGTTAGAAATGCCAATGTATCTGACCTTTCCCTCTTCGACTATGCTGTTTAATCCATCGAGAATGTCATATAATGGGGTGTTATGGTCCCACATGTGATAAATGTATAAATCTATGTAGGTCAAGCCAAGATTTTTCAAACTAGTGTCTACCATTTTCTTGATATGTTCCTGTCCTGAAACATTGTTTTTGATTTCATCTTCAGTTCTTGGTAGGAACTTGGTTGCTATTACCATATCTTCCCTGTCTGCAAAATCTTTAATCGCTCTTCCAACATACTGCTCGCTTGTTCCATTCTGATAGCCGATTGCGGTGTCAAAGAAGTTTATTCCCTTGTCTATTCCTGCTTTTATGATTTTTCGGGATTCCTCTTCATTAAGTGTCCATGAATGCATTCCATTATTCGGATCTCCGAATCCCATGCATCCCATACATATTCTGCTAATGTTTAAATCTGAATTGCCTAATTTTGTATATTTCATAAAAAACACCTTTTTTTTTAAAATTTTTAATTAAATTTAGAAAATTTTTTAATGTTTATTATTAATATTATTATTTATTAACACTATTAAGTATTTTTTTAAAGAATTTTTTTAGAAACTTTGAAGTTTTATATAAACAATTTTTAAATGTCGACGTGATAAAATGGCAGTCAAAGAGAAAAAAGTGGAATTAATAGAACTGTTTTATGATTTGATATTTGTATATGCAATTTCAAGACTGACTTCACTAATTAGTGAACCTATTAATGGAGGAATTGATCCAAATGCTCTTTTTGTATATATAATAACTTCATTTGTTATTCTGCAGGCTTGGTTATACTTTACAAATTATGTGAATCGCTATGGTGAGTGGAAATGGTATGAATACATGATTGCATGTATAAATATGATTGCTGTGATTTATATGGCAAATACCATCAGCACCAATTGGGTTTTAATGTATTTGCCTTTCAACATTTCTATGTTAATCATGTTGCTAACGGTTTTGTCATTGTATCTCTTTCATGTTTATAGAGAAAAAACATTGCAATGTGCAGCGGGTAATTCAGTAACAATTCTTTCAGTGGTTTGCTTTATCTATATTTTAGCATTAATTGCCATCTACTTAAATTTATCTTCAATTGTCATTTGGATGGATGTGGTTGCAGTTTTAGTTGGAGCATTCTTGCCATTTTTCCTTAAAGGCAATTTTGATAAGAGCATCATAAGTTTCCCTCATTTGGCTGAACGCTTTGAATTATTGACAATCATAACTTTTGGTGAAGCCATTGTAGGTATGACACACTTCTTTGACATAAGTCAATTTAATTTCATTCCTATTATAATATTCTTTATTATAATTTCAATGTTTGGTTCTTATGTAGTTCAAATTCATAATCTTATGAATCACCATAGGGAAGAGAGAAGCTTAAGGCTTATGTTTAGTCATTATTTCATTGTCATAAGCATTAATTTGGTAACCGTTGCATTGGAATTGATTCATTCAGGTGAAATTAGTCATTGGATAGTAAGTGTGATGATGATTGTTTCCTTGATTGTTTTCTATCTTTCCATTATGGTCAATAGCGAGTATTATTTTGAATCGGTAGATTTAAGCAGAAAAAATATATTTTCAATGGTTTCAATTAGCTTTTTGGGTATTTTAGTTATCTTAATGTTTATAAATAATTTATACGGGTTTTTAATTGGTGTATTGATTATCACAGGTGGAAATTTGGCTATTTTGGTCTCTATACATCAAAAATTTTTAAATGAAAACATAAGAAATTATTAATCAGGTTAAGAAAAGTTTTATAGGCGTTTAATTAATAATTAATATATGAAAATTTAAAGTTATATGATAATGTATTAAAATTATTGATAATGTATTATAAATTATTGATAATTATTGTGAAAATTTTCTATTATTTTTAAATTTCTATTATTCTTAAATTTTAAAATATTGATTATGAGAATTGGTGATATCATGAGTATTTTAGTTGCTTATTATTCAAGAACAGAAGTTACAAAAAAATTGGCTGAAGCCATTGCTAGTGAAACTGGTGCAGATATTGAGGAAATCGTATCAAAAGTAAATTATAGTGGTAAAATTGGTTTTGCACGTGGTGGAAAGGATTCATTATCAGAAAAGATCATTGATTTGGAACCTTTAAAGTTTGATGTGGCTGATTATGATTTGGTTTATTTAGGTGTTCCGTTATGGGCTGGAAAAGCTGCAAATCCTATGATTTCATACATTAAACAGAATGAAGGTAAATTCAATGATGTAAAATTCTTTATGACTGCGGGAAGTACCGGTTTTGAAGGTGCATTTGAACAGATGGAAAAATATGTGGGAAAAGCTCCTTTAAAAACATTAGGTCTCACTTCCAAGGAAGTTAAGCATGATGAATTCAAAGAAGATTTAGCTTCATTCATAGAATAAATATTCATTTAATGATTATTTTTTCTATTTTTTATTTTTTTCCATTTTTATGATTCTATATCAAATATCTTTTCTATTTCTTCATCTTCCATTCTTTTTATTGTGTTGATGTCTTCGATTAATTTTTCCTGATTCTTGTTTGATAGGAAAATTAATCCTCCTGCTGTATGCAAATCAATTGTTTTTGGGTAAATTCTATCATCTCCCATAGATATTGCATATTCATGAGAGTCCAAATCCTTGAATGCCTCTTGGACATATGATTTTCCTACACTGATTTCCCTAGGGACAATCAACATTTTAGCTGCGCCAAAGGAGATTGGATGGAATTGTTTCTTGCTTTTCTTAATGCATTCCTCTGGATTCAAATAGGATTCAAGAGCGGATTCTGTAGCATGCTCTCCCCAAACCTTATCCATAAAGGTATATTTTTGTGCCGGTCCGGATACTCTACAATTGATTTCAATCAAAACAGGGCCATTTTCATCAATCTTATACTCTGCATGTGTTGCACCGTATTCAAGGCCTATTGCAGAGAGCACCTTTTCATTGTATTCTGCAAGCTCTTTAAAATGAGGATTGTTTTCATCGATAGTTAAAACATAGTCAAAAATAGGGCCTCTGCCTTCAATTACTTTTTTGATGTAGTGGCAAGCGCAAACTATTCTATTATGGCCTTCACAACATGTGGAATCTATACAATACTCTTCTCCTTCAATAAATTCTTGGATAAGAATATTTCCATCACCATATCCTAAATCTAAATTCTCATTAAGTTGTATTGCATCATTTATCTCTTCATCATTTGTACAGACACATACGCCTTGGGTGGATTGGCCGATTGAAGGTTTTATCACGAATTTTGATCCCCCAATCTCAGATATGAATTCCTTTGCTTCTTCAAATGATGATATTTCTCTACTTCTAATATGTCTAAGGCCAGATTCCTTTAATGCATTGTGCATATATTGCTTATCCATCATCTTTTTGGTGTTTTCCGGATTGTTTCCAATTAATCCTAATTCTTGAGCCATTTTTGATGCCCATGGAATTCCTTCATCAGATCAGGGTACGATACCTATTGGATTATATTTCCTAACCATTTCCAAGGTTTTTTGATAGCTTTCATCAGCTTGAATAATCTCTGGAAGCTCTTCTCCAGTCAATGAATAGCTTAAATCATAAAATCTGCGCCATGTTTCTTTTTCTTCTTCGTCTCTGTACTCACGATGCAATTCCATGCAAATTGGATTATGCCCCAATTCTCTCACATCATGAATAAAATTTGCTCCTGTTGATTTTGCTTCAATCAATATTACGTTTTCTTTTTCCATATTTAAGACTCCAATAATTTGTTTCATAGTCTTCCTCATTATTGTTGTCTTATTAGATTTATTTGATGAATTTTAAATTCATATTTTATACTAAGAGTAATAATAAGAGTTTTAATTCATATTTATACTTAAGATTTAGTCTCAAGTATCTTGTCAAACTCGAAACGCTCCATTTCTTTAACTGTTTCAACATCTTCCATTAATTTGTCCTTATCCGCATTTGTCAAATGAATGATTCCTCCTGCAGTGGACAAATCTATTGTTTTTGGATAAACCCTATCTTCTCCAAATGCCACTGCACAATTAAAGGATTCCAAATCACTGAATACTGTTTCAACATTAGTTTTTACAACAAAACATTCTTCCGGAACGATTAAGTCTTTTCTAGCATAATAATTTTTCATGTTGAATTTCTTTTCATATTTTTTCATGAATTCGTCAGGATCTGCATAAGCTTCAAGGGATGCACCGGCATGATGTTCACCCCAAGCTTCATCTTCCACTGAGTAAAGCTGGAAACCTCCATTTGGCCTGCAGTTGACTTCCATTAGTACAGGACCCTTTTCATCAACCATATACTCTGCATGTATCGCACCATATTCAATGCCAATAGCAGGAATCACTTTCTTATGATATTCCATGATCTCTTTAAAGGAAGGATCGCTGTCATCAACTGCAATCAAGTAATCATATATCGCAGCTCCACCTTCAGTAGGAATCTTTTTATATTTATAGCCTGCTGTAATCCTGTTCAATCCATTGCAGGAAACTGAATCAAGAACATATTCATCACCATCAATATATTCCTGTATAATCATTTCCCCAGCACCTTCATGCTCGACAACATCCTTGTCAAGATTGATTGCATCTCTTATCTCATCATCATTTTGACAGATGCAAACTCCAATTGAAGCACGTCCGATACTTGGTTTTATAACAACTGTGGAAGAGTCAACTTCTGATGCAAATTCTTTTGCCTCTTCAAATGTGCTTATTGCTTTGCTTCTGATGTGCCTTAAATTTGCACATTTAAGAGCTTCCTGCATACATTTTTTGCTTAGCATCTTCTCAAGAATCTCTGGGTTGTTGGTAGGCAGTCCTAATTCATAAGACATTTTTGTTGCCCAAACGATACCTAAATCGGAACCTGGAATAATTAATGCAGGGTCAAGCTCCTTTATCATTTCCAATGTTTTTTCATAGCTTTCATCAGCTAAAATAATATCCGGAAATTCTTCACCAAGTAATCCATATTGGAAATCATGTAAAAATCTCATCATTTCCTTTTGATCTTCTTCTTGATGAACTTCAACACATACTGGATTATATCCTAACTCACGAATGTCATGAATATAGTTAATCCCTGAGGAAGTTGCTTCTATAACAACAATGTTTTTCTTGCTCATTTTATACCTCTTTTTAGATTTTTGTCACTATATTTCTTCCATGTTTTCCTTATAACCATAAAAATTAGTTTTTTTTTTTTAATTGAATTTTTTATTAAATTTAATTGGGGAGTTAATTTCCATCAATGAATTCCTTTATGGAAGGTACAATGATCTTTAGCCCATCACTGGAAAACATATTGTTATGCTCTACAGGTGTATCTACAATTTGGAATTTCTCTTCATCATAGAATCCTTCATATCCTCCAGCTCTTAATGAAAGCACATAATTAAACATTTCATCCGCTGCATAACTGAGTTCGCCAGGAGGTTTGATGATTGCTCTGAAATAAATTGTTTCACCATCATAGCTTTTCGGTTCATAATCCAACCATATTTTTGAAGCTAATCTTGCATTATAAACCATATCTTCCATGCTTTCTTCACTTGGATTCAATATTCCATCCTTCAAGTACTTTCTGGCATTCAATAGCTGGTCTTCCAAGACCAAATCTCTCAATTCCTTATCTTTAAGATAATGGGCATCAAATATGATGAGCTTTTCAACTTCTTCCCCCTCTTCCTTTAATTGAAGTGCCATTTCGTGTCCAACTGCTCCTCCAAAACAAAGCCCTCCGATATAATACGGGCCGTTAGGCTGGATGGTTTTAATTATCTCAATATATTTGCTTGCCATCTCTTCAATGCTTTTAAGAGGATTTTCCTTATGATTTATGTTATATGGCTCAAGCACATAAAATGAGTAGTCCTCTTTCAACTCTTCTGCAATGTAATAAAAGAATTCGCTTCCATAACTTGCAGAATGGATAAAGAATAGGTTTTTCTTATCAGGATGATTTGAGAATATGTGGATATCATCAGCAAAGACATTGTCTTCGGAAGATGGGATGAATTCCTCAAAGGTTTTCAATATATGATCTCCGAATTTCCTCATTTCCTCTTCGCTGAATCTTTCACTATTGTATTCTAAGTTAAAATGAAGATTATAATTGATTGAATAGCAGTTTATGTTGACATCAGATCCATAATTGTTTTCAGGACTTGTATAATAAGCTAAATCATGCCTATGCATAGTAACAAACATTTCTCCTGTTCTGACTTTAGACATTTCACCCAAATAATTGAATGTAAGCAAAGGCAATTCTTCAGTCTCTATTCCCATGATGGCAGGGTAGGCAAAACCATTTTGTGGAACTGAAGTTAATGTCTTTTGGATATTTGTGATGATTTCCTTATTATTTTCTCCTTTGCATTTAAGAATTAATGGATAAGCTGTAGTAAACCAACCTACAGTTCTGTCAAGAATGATGTTTCTATTGAATTTCTCACGGCCATGGCTTTCTATTCTCACTGAAAGCTCATCTTCACCTATAATATCCTTCCATGATTTTGAAATTGCAGACAGGAATAATGCATTGATTGAAGCATTATAATATTTTGAACAATTGGAAAATAGGTCCATAGTACTATTATTTAATAATTCCAAATCGAATTTTTCCATTTTTCTAATATGGGAATCTATTTTGGTATGATTCATTGCCTTTAAGGAACTGACGATATCTGCCCAATATTTCTTTTGGTTTTGAACATCATCAAAGCCACGATACTTTTCGATAGCAACTGCATAATCCTGATAGGAACTTGTCTTTTCAGGCAAGGACACATCTTCCCCATTGGACAATTGGGCATAAGCTAAATTAAGGTCTTCTGTGATGATTCTCCATGATACACCATCAACAATCAAGTGATGTATGACGATATATAGATTATCATGGGATTCCTCTTCAAAAATTGCCAATTTGATCATTTCGCCATTTGCAATGTCAATCTCATTATTGATTCTTTCTGTTTCCTTAGCATAGTCTAAAGTGTCGCAGGTTTCAATAGTGAAATAATCTTCATCGCCAATTTCTCTAACGAATAGCTTTTCACCCATCACTTCTGCTCTCAATAAGTCGTGATGATTTATAATTGTTTTCATTGCTTTCTTAAGAATGTCTTTGTCAATTCTTCCATCTGCCTCAAATAGGAATGCTTGGTTGAAATAAGACGGTTTTTTGAAGTTTGAATCAAAGAAATGTTGGGTAATAGGAGTTGAGTCAACAAAACCTTCATATGCATCCTGATTGATATTGTCGGAGGATACTTTGTATTTTGCTCTTTTAGCTATCTTTTTAACGCTTTGAGCATCTAAAACATCTTTAACACTTAATTCAATATTATATCTTCTCAACACTCCAACTAGCATCATCACAGTAATTGAATCCCCACCTAATGAAGAGAATTCATCGTTACGGCTAATCGGATCAAGAAGACCTAATACAACGGAAAAACCGTTGGCAACTGCATTTTCGTAAAGACCTTTTGGTGCTTCAAATGATTCTTTTCTTTCAAATGAAATATCAGGCAGTTGAGCCCTATCAATTTTTGAATTGATGTTGTAAGGAAATGAGTCCATCTGCATAAAGAATGTAGGAACCATATATTCAGGGAGATATTTTGATAGATAATTCTTCAATTCATCATGGGAAATCGCCTTTTTAGAAGTGTAATAAAGACATAAGTGGTCATTATTTACTTTTGCAGCAACTTCATCTATTCCATTATAATAGGATGCCCTTTCTTCAATTTCATCCAATTCTATTCTAAACCCTCTAAGTTTAATTAATTTATCGTCTCTGCCGATAAATTCGACATTTCCATCTTCATCAAAACGAACCAAATCACCGGTTCTATAAGCCTTTAAGCTAATGTCATCTGTAAGATTGAAATCAATGAACTTCTCTTCGTTCAATTCTGGTCTGTTTAAGTAACCGAAGGATAATCCTTTTCCTGCTATCAGCAATTCTCCAGGGACTCCTTGAGGCACTAAGTTCTTGTTTTGGTCTATAATCAATAGTTGATAGTTTGGAAGTGGTCTTCCAATTATGTTACCGTCATAATGTCCTTTGGTTTTATAATATGTGGAGTAGATTGTACATTCAGTTGGGCCGTAACCATTGATCAGTTGATAATCTTCAATATCCAAAGGCTGTATCTTCTCTCCACCTGTTAGTATGATTCTTAAATTGTGAGGCAAGTAATTAAGCATATGTGCTATTCTTGTAGTGAAAAATCCTACACTGATGTTGCTTTCTTTGAGAAAATCGGTTAAAAACAGAATGTCTTGTCGAATGTTATCAGGTATAATGTGTAGTTGTGAACCGCTGATTAATGAGGAGTATATGTCTATCATATGCGCATCAAAACCGAATGATGCGTATGCAGAGACATTATCTTCAGGGCTCAAGTCAACTTCTTCCTGAAGCCATCTTGAAAAGTTTATGATTCCTCCATGAGAGAGCATTACTCCTTTAGGTTTGCCTGTTGAACCGGAGGTGTATAATATGACTGCAGGATCTTCATGTTTTATTTCATTTTTGTAATGCTCCAAAGTCCTATAGCTATTGGAGTCATTAGGATTATTTGAATTATCTATATTTAAATAATTATTATCTAAATTATTATTATCTAAACTATCATTATCTAAACTATCATTATCTAAACTATCAGTGTCTAAATTGTCAATACCTATATTAAATTCAGATTCTTTTATAATCAAATCAGAAAATGATTTAAACTTGTCCAAATCGGTATTTTCTTCAGTTATTATGGCTTTAAGTCCAGCATCATTGCACATGATTTCCAAACGTTTTTGAGGTAGCTTTCCATCAAGAGGAAGATATGCTGCTCCTGCTTTCATTATTCCCAATGGGAAGGTTACCATTTTCTCGCATCTGGATGTGAAAATGCCTACTATGTCTCCTTTTTCAATTTCAACTTCATTTATCAAGGAATCTGCAATGATGTCTGAAATCTTGTCTATTTGGGCATAAGTGTACTTTTTGTTCATGAAATGAACTGCAACATCATCTGGAGATTCAATTGCCTTTTGCTTGAACGCAGAAATGATATTGTCTTCATCTTTAATCTCAATTTTCTTTCCGCTACCTAATTCCAAGAGCTTCAATGGCATTTCCTTATCTTCTACAGGTATTAAAGGCATTTCCTTGATATTTGAATCAGGCAAAATCATCATGTTCCTTAAAGCGGTCTTAATGAGATTTGCAATTAGCTTAAGCTGTTTTTCATCAAAAACGGAATTTCCTGATTCAACTCTTATCTCATAATTGCCTTCTTTAAATCCAATTTGGACATTAAGCGCTTCATTAGCATCATTACGTTTAATATGAATCAATTGTGACTTGTTCTCCCCAATGATCACATCATAATTGACTTCCTTCATTGCTACAAAATTAAAAAGAAGCTTTGGCTTGACTTTAAGCTCTTGACAAAGATGAGTGAATGGGTAATTGCTGTGAGTCAAGCTCTTTTTCATGGACTCATAGATATCCTTCATATAATCCAATGCAGTTGAATTTTCTGATGGCGGATTTATTATGGGGATGTTCTTTGCAAACATGCCGTAAGTTCTCATAAACCTTCTGTCATTACGTCCATGGTAAATTGTCCAATAAGCAAAATCATCTTTTCTAAATAATGTTGAACATACATGGGCAAATGCTGCCTGGAATATCATATTAGGCTTTATTTTGTATTCTTGGCACCAATCATCGATTTCTTCAATAGGAATGTATTCCTGTGCCCATATCATTTCACCAGGACTTGTGTAAACTTCATTTCCCAAAGCAGGGAAACTGCTCTCGTTGAAATTGCTTAAATAGTAGTCTTTGGAAGCTTCGTATTCTTCACTATTAAATGATTCCTCTTCAGCCAATACAGCTTCTTTGATAGGATATTCTTCTGGAGGCAATTCCTTGCCTTCATATATGGTGGAAAGGTCTTCTTGAAGAACAACCCTGTTGATGAGGGTGTAATCGGAAATTATGTGGTGGATATCCCATAATAGAAAAGATCCTTCTTCTGTTTTAACTATTTCAACACGACTTAATGGTTCGCCACCAAGCAAATCAAATGGTCTGACAAATCCCTCTTTCACATACTTTTCCAATTCGCTATAAGTGTCTTCACGAAGGATTACAGGTATTTCCATTTCATTATCGCAATATTGTAATGTTTCACCTTCATTGCTTATCTCAAATCGAGTCTTAAAAATAGGTCTGAGTTCATATAATTTTTCCCATGATTCTGCTAAGCGTTCATCATCAATGTTTGGGGGCAATTTTATGATAAAAGGTAAATTGTAATATGTGGAATCTTCATATTGCATACAATGTACCAAAATTCCTATCTGTGACTGTAACAAAGGATACTTATCCATTTTTCCACCTAAAATAACTACTTTCTAACAATATTAACTATTCAATATTTCTATTTTATCTTATTCTAGTTGTGTTAATTTATTGTAATTTAATATTATAATTTCCCTTAAAATTATAATTCCATCAAAATATTATAATCCATATATAAACCATTAATATATTATAATCCATTAATATAATATAATTTT
>JADLKP010000318.1 GCA_016838945.1 Methanobrevibacter sp. | reverse complement strand
TTATTGTCATTATTTTTATAAATTTACATTTAAATTATTATTTTTTAAGCAATTCTAACCTTTTTTTAGCAATTTCCCTAACATATTTATCAGGATCTTTATTAGAAATGCTTTCTAATGCACTTGAATTGCTAACTTTTTTACAAGCAGCTTCACGTATTTTAGAATCGTTATCATTTTGAGCCAAATCAATTAATATATCTTGATTCATTATCTTTGAAATGGCTTCAATACGAACATCACTGTATTGGCCATTTAGGGAAATGTCCTCTAAAATCTTTTTATCCTTAATCTTTTTGATTGTATTTAATCTAATATTTTGATTTGAATTGTTTTTAGCAATCTCAGATAATATGTCTCCTGATTTAATCTTAGAGATTGCATCCAATTGGCTGCTTTGATAATTGGATTCATTGCAGATTTTTACTAGAACCTCTTCACTTTCTATATTTTTTATTGCTAATCTGGAGATTTCCTCATGTTTTGACATGTTGGCAACACTTTTCAGATTATCTTCAAACTCTTCCATGCCATACTCATCAATGTAATTTTTCTTATCTCCAATTACCTTATTCAAAGCATTTTTAGCCACAATTAAATCATCATCTTCTATACTAATTTCAATTAAATTACTCATTAAATCAATATTCTTAATGGCTTCACTTCTAACGAAACTGTCATCTTCATGGATGTATATTTCATTAAGAATATTTTGATTTTTGATGGATTTTAATGCTTCAATCCGGACAAACTTATCATTGTCATTCAATGCAATTTCCTTTAGGGTTTCTTCATCTTTGATTTTTTCAGTTGCCTTGATTCTTGAAGATGAATCATTGGAATTCAAGGCTATATCAATCAAATCTTCCTTGTTTTCTAACTTTTCTATAGCGGCTGAACGTACATGCTCATTTTCTTCATTGAATGCAATTTCCTTAATTTTATCTTTATTGCTTTCATCTTCAATGTCCAGTTTATTCAATGCCTCGACTCTAATGAACTTATCATATTCATTATTCGATGCAATGTTTGATAGGATTTCCTGATTTTGGAAATTTTCCTTGTTGATTATTATTTTAATTATCTTTTTATCTGATGAATTTTTTAGTATTTCAGCTAATATTTGATTATTTTCTATTTTTTCAATAGCATTAAGCCTTACCTTTTGGTCTTCTGCATTGATGCATATATCCATCAAAATAAGTTCATCTTCTATTTCAAGGATTGCAGAAAGTCTGTTTTTACCTTTTTTATCAAACTTGGCAATTTCTGCAAGAACATTATCGACCTTTCCCATCTTATCAAATGCTATTTGCCTAACATCACTGTATTTTGCATTATATGCCAGTTCTTCCAATATATTTGGATCTGTTATCCTTGATGTTGCTATGGTTCTTACATACCTATCCTTATTGTCCATTGCCAAATCTTCCAAAAGGTCCTGTGACTTAATTTCCATAACCGCTGCGATTCTATTGTTTCTATTGCTGTGTTTTTTTGCAATTTCTCCAAATGTATTATCCTTTAATATTTCATCCTTTTTCCTTTTATCATTTTTGAGACGTTTTTCTTTAGCTAATTTAATCTCTTCTGGGCCAATTTCCTTTATGGAATCAAAATCAATTGTGTCTTTGTTCTTTTTATCTTTCTTTAAAAAATCTAAGAAGCCCATTGTTTCACCTAAACATTAACATCATTATAAATGGAAATATTATTTTTATAAATTTATTATTTTTAAATTTATT
>JADLKP010000039.1 GCA_016838945.1 Methanobrevibacter sp. | reverse complement strand
TTTATTTTAATTAATTATTTTTAATTAATTTGCTAATTTATAATTAAATTAATGATATTTTTTAATGATTGTGAGTTGGATCTGTGCAGTTTGGATCATCACATGATTCTATGTCAAAAAGTTCCAAGATAGCTTCAATTGGAAGTTCCACTGCATTTTCATGGAATGGATTTACAATAACTGCATCAAACTCATCATCAACGATTTCATGTAGGAACTGAGCTAAATCTTCAGCTTGAATAACTAAACCATAAATGTTGGTATCCTCTTCAGCTGCTAATTTTTCAAGCTCATCATCATCGGTATAAATTGGGAATAATACTTCGCCATCCTCATCCTCAAGTTTCATGATTTCAAGATCAATTTCCTCATCAAGAGCTATTTCCTCATCGGTTTTACCTTCAAGAGCTTCACTGTCAGAGTTCAATTCAGCTGGAATGATGAATGTAGCTTCCATAAATGCATCTACAAAAGCTTCTAATTGCTCTTCAGTCATGTCTTCAGGTGCGGTTTTCATAATTTCTTTTAATTCTGGATTTTCAATTCTTTCATCCATAATAAATCTCCTTTATATAAAGTCTTATTTATTAAATAATAGTTTATAAGTTATCATATAAATACAATACAATTTAATATTTAATTACCTTTTTATAATTAATTAGTTTTATATTTATTTTAATTAGCTTTTAAATTAGTTTTTAAATTAGTTTTTAAATTAGTTTTTTAATTAATTTTATTAATCAATTTAACTAAATTATAAACTATGATATCAAAAACTCATCCACGTTATCAATCATTATTATTGAGAGATAAAGTAAAAAACGCTTTTAAGGAAGGATATTTAGCAGATACCGGTATGATTGCCCATGGTAGAGGAGAAACCTTTGACTATTTGATTGGTGAGAAAACTACAGAAACTGCCAAAAAGGCATGTGAAGCTGCTGTTGCAACCATATTGCTTGCTGAAAATCCTGTTTTATCCGTAAATGGAAACACCACTGCACTTGCTATAGATGAAATAATAGAACTTGCAAAGGCAACCGATTCCAAAATTGAAATCAACTTATTCTACAGAACACCAGAACGTGTAGAAATAATTACAAGAATGTTTAAGGAAAGAGGTTGGGAAGATATTCTCGGTACAAATGAAGAGGAATTGGCCTATATTGACAACCTAAACAGCCCAAGGGCTACAGCAAGTCGTGAAGGAAGCTATATGGCAGATGTGATGTTAGTGCCTCTTGAAGATGGGGATAGAGCAGAAGTTTTAGTTCAAAATGGTAAAAAAATCATATGCATAGACCTTAATCCACTTTCAAGAACAGCTAAAATGTCCACAATATCAATTGTAGACAATGTCGTAAGGGCAGTGCCATTAATGACTAAAATAGCAAATGAATTTAAGGAATCCGGCAAAGATAAGGATAGGGAATTTTTAGAAAATATTGTAAATAATTTCTCCAATGAACAAAATCTTAAAGATTCTTTAGCATCAATTAAATTGAAATAATGGAATTTTCTTTATTCTTATTAGTTTATTTTTTTATTATAACTTTAAGATAAACTTAATAACAATTAAGAATATAAATATACTTTTCAATATGTAATATTTTTACAAAATAACGATTTTATATATATTAATAATTTAAATGGGATTATAATGAAAGTAATAGGCGTAACTGGTTTACAAGGTTCCGGAAAAAGTATTTTTTTCGACACTGCAATGGAAAAAGGCGCACTTGTAGTTAGTATGGGTGACATAATTAGAGAAAAGGCTGCAGAAAGAGGAGAAGACACAGGTACAACTGCCAGAACTTTAAGAGAAGAATTTGGACAATATATTGTAGCTGAATTAACTGTACAAAAAATAAAAGATCTTTTTGAAAAAGATAATGATATTAAAACCGTTTTGATTGATGGAATAAGAAGCCCATATGAAATTGAACTTTTTAAAGAAAACTTTGATAATTTCATTTCCGTTTCCATTTATGCTAGTCCTCAAACCAGATTCAAAAGAATCTCTTTAAGAGGAAGAGAAGACGACACAACTAATTTTGATGAGTTTATGGTAAGGGAAAACAGAGAATTAGGTTTCGGTATCGGTAATGTAGTATCAACTACTGATTACTTAATCGAAAATGAATGTTCTCTTGAAGAATTCAAAGAAAAAGTTGCGGAATTTGTAGAAAGAGAAATGGATTAGATTCATCTTCTTACTTTTTTTATTATTTAAAATTTTAAATTTACTTAATTTTTAAAAATGGTTTTCTTTTTTTTATTCTAATTTTTTAGATTCATTCAATAATTTGGAATCCAAATCATCTAAGATAACCTCAATTCTTGCAAATATCTCATCTTGAGAATCATCTGCAGGTATGACATGCCAATTATATAAAACAGGTTCTGCCTTTTGTCTGACTTTTACAAAGGCATCATAATTTTCAAACATTTCTTCTGTCTTATTTCTACTCTTTACACGTTCCACCAATTTTTCAGGAGAAACATCCAAATAGAAGAAATATTCTGAAACAGGAAGCGCAAAGCATACAAGCTTATAGACAGGAACAGAAATTGATTTGCTCAAGTAGGAAACCGCTAATGTATACCTTACGAAAATAACTGTATCTGCCTTTCCATAATATTTAATAACAGATCTGATTGCATCTGCACCATAACATAAGGTTGCAATTATCTTATTGAGTTTTCCGCCTCTTTCCAAAGCTGCCTTTGAATTGCGGCCAAAAAAGTTGTCTGAGGTTGGATGTGAACGAATGAGGACAGTTCCTTCCTTTTCATATTTTTCCTTGATAAGTCTAGCTTGCGTATCTTTGCCAGAACCATCAAGCCCATCTATAGCAATAAACCTCTTCATCATAACATCTCACAGACAATTAAAATAATTACAAATTTGATGAATTAAATAATATAATTATCATATAACTATAAAAATAAGTAATCATTATTTTATTTAAAATAACTACAATTTTATTTGAATATTTTGAATTATTTCAAATATTAAACTTAATTAACTATTATTTTTATTAAAACTATGTTATAAAGTTTTATAAAGAATATTAAAATCAGTAGAAATAATATAGTAAGAATAGAAAAGTTAAAAAAAGAATAGAAAGTAAAAAATAATGAAAATGGAATAAATGAAAATTTTATTTATTCTTGAATGACTTCATTGAAGTATGATTCATCAGTTGCACCAATATAAACTAAATCACCGTTTTCTTCATATATGAACATATAAATAGTATCGGAAGTCATGTTATCCATATTCAATATATTTGTTTGGTCGTTAGCTTGTGATGCTTGATCATTAGTTGATTCAATGAAATAACCTTTATGGCCATTGATTGTTTTCTTTTCAGCATCTTCAGAGTCTGCAATATATGCAAGAACTTCATCTGTTACATTGTATTGACCGTAATCAGCTACCATGATATAAATAGCATTTTTCTTTGAATCATCTTCATAACCTGCAGCATTCATATAGAAATCAGTACCTGAAGATCCTGATTCGTTTTCCATCTTATAATCTTCATTTTCAGTGAAACCTGCAGGGATTGTAAAATCAATACCTCCAATGTTTACGTCCTGAGGAGCATCATCAGATCCAGTTAAGAAACTTAAATCAAAAGCAGATGCGGAACCTGCTAAGACAACAGTTAAAATAGCTAAAACAGCAATTATTGCAATCCTATTAATTTTCATATTTTTCCTCCTTAATAAAAAAATACTAAACTTTCTTAATCTATTTAAGATTAATTAATGATATTTTATTCATTTATAAATAAATAATTTTTGATATGAATTTACGAGATTAGTTTTATAATGAAAAACATGTAATCTTTGAAATAAATGAATAATATTTAAAAATAAGTTAATGTCTTAAAAATAAATTAATACCTTATAAATAAAATAAACCTAATCTTAAAAATAAAATAAACCTAATCTTAAAAATAAAATAAACCTAATCTTAAAAATATGAAAAAATAGAAAAAAGAATTTAGGATAATTAAAGTAGCCCTAAATCTACAATAATTATCAAATTTACTGAAATTTAAAGTTTGAAGTTTAAATTAACTGTGTTGATTAAAAATATCAAACAAGCTGTTGAATAAACTATCTAAAGAAAATCCTGAATCTGAAGCGGAACTGTTTACAAAATCACTTATTTGTTCTTTGTAGGCATTTGCATCATCTTGAGCCAATTGAACTTGCTCAATGGTATCTGCAAGATTTTCTATATCACTATCAGAAATGTTGATATTGTAATTTGTACTGTAATCATTGATTATGGTTACAATAGCATCATGATCTGTAATGTTTTCTTCGCTTACTTTTTCCTTAACGTCATCCACCAAATTTGATAAGTCATCAGCACTTACATTAGAGTTGTTTATGATTTCCGCTTGAGTGGAAATCTCTTGACTGGCTGCTTCTTTAACATTATCAGGGATTTCAACATCGGTAGCTTCTTCATAACAATCCATGATGCCTGCAAGGGCAGATTCACCTGTAGCGGAAACTGGGCTTGTTACGTATACGTGTCCTCCTTGAATACCTGCAGATTTAAGTGCAGACATATACATTTTTGGAGTTATTGTATTGATTGAATTGTCAACTTCAACTGTAATTTCCCCATTTTGATCCAAGTCAAGCAATGCAGAGGAAAATATTTGGTTGGAATTGTATGTCTTTCCGGAGAAACCACTGGAAATTTCATTTACATCACCAGCAGTGATCACTTTGGATTCTACAGAGCTAATGTCATAATTTGTCTTGCCAGCAAAGTAATTGTCAACTATTGACTTGTATTGCTGACTATTATATGTAGTTTCACCATAGGTTATTACAACTTGCTTGTCACTAGCAGCAAAGCCAGTTGGAACAAGAGCTACTGCTAAAAGTATAGTTACTAAACATATAACTAGAATTTTTTTATGCATTTTATCACCTCTTACATAATTCTAAACTTTATTTTGTTGAACTAGTATATAAATGTAATGTATTTTTTACATAATCGAAACTTTTATAAGCAAATTCCCTCTTTTTTGTTAAAAAAACAATGATTTGCGTTAAGTTGTCGGTGCATAATTTTTTAGAGAAAAATTCATTAGAATAGTCTTTTTTGAAAAAATAGGAAAAATAAACCACATTTAAGAAATCAATAAGTTTTTAATAAATAGATACATAAATATTAACAAAAATGAAAAGAAACTGTGAATAAAATGAAGTCTTCAATTAGAAAAAAAGATTATATCAAAATTTATAATACAACCAATAACGCATCTCCTTTAGGAGAATTCAATTGTGGAGAGCTTTGCGATTCAATCTGCTGTACAGTAGAAAGCAAAAACAAGGAGGACATATACTCTGAAATGGTCTTGTACATGCTCCCCGGTGAAGAGGAGATGCTGGAAAATGAATCTGATTGGTTTGAAATGTATTATGAAACTACAGACGAATACAGATATCCGGATTCATGGGACGGTAAAGTATATTATATAAAATGCACCAATCCACCTTATTGCAATAGGAGATTAAGACCTATTCAATGCAGATCATTTCCGCTTAGCCCTCATTTGGATAAGGATGACAATCTGCATCTAATCTATGATGAGTATGATATGACATACCAATGCCCTATCATAAGCCAAAAGCTTGATTTGGATGAAGATTTCATAAAAAAGGTATATAAAATGTGGAAAAGACTGATTGAAGATAAATTAATATTTGACTTAATCAAAATGGATTCTGAAAAAAGAGAAAAAGATAAGAAAGAGATGAAGATGGTTGTTTAAATAATAAAAACATCCAATAAAAAAAAAATCACTGCATTTTACCAACCATAATTGTAATATGATGCATCATCGAATGAATCATCAAAAGAGTCATCATATGCATCGCTTTCATAATATGCATCATCATCAAAATCATATTCATTGCTATGATATGGTTTGTAATCCCTCTGAGTAATGGAAGAAACCACTTTTGAAACCTTAGGACCTTTAACATGCAAATAGATCATATCATCTTCAGATGCAAATACAAAAGTCTTGACATAATTCCTTTTATTGTAGAATCCTGTAATTCCAGAAATGGATGTCTTATACAATTTTTCATCATTTAACTTAAATGAACTGAATTCATCCATTACATTCTTGTTGAAACTGTTTGAATGTCTTTCCAAGCTAATGTTTACATAATTTTTACCCTTTTGGAAATTCATATAGTTTAAACGATTTACCTCATCCCATCCTTCATCAACCAATTTATAGGAAGTGGGAACATTGAATCCATATCCTCTCATATAGTAAGTTTCATATCCCTTTGGCGCATTATCCTCAGCGGAAACTGAATCCGTCACCATAATTGCAGATAAAAGAATAGTAAAAATAATAAAAATAGCTATTATGCCTCTTTTTAAACCTTTATTTTTCATGATGATTCCCCTTTATTTATAAAATAATTAGAAACCGTTCAATATAAAACTTTTCTAAATGAGATGAATGAAAATAATAAAACTTTTCTAAATGAGATGAGAGAAAATAATAAAACTTTCCAAATGAGATGAGAGAAAATAATAAAACTTTCCAAATGAGATGAGAGAAAATAATAAAAAATCAGTCCTTATCCACCAATTTTGCATCAATCACATTATAGGTTCCATTATCACGATGCCAATCTATTTCAGCTTCCATTATTTCTATTCTCTTTTTAAAGATCGGTCCATCGATAACCAATGTTTCAGCTTCTCCACCTTCAAAAGCAAGATGGAGATAAGTTTTTTCACTTATTTTTTCCAATTCCTTCAATGCCTCCTCATCGATTAGTCGACCTAACCATGATTCATCAAGGCCTTCTGCAAAAACACCACTTATCATAACCTTAAAGCCTGAATCAATCACCAATTCCATATATTCTTTAGGGTCCTTATGCCAATAAGGGGAAATTGCCTCAATGCCTATTTCATCAGCCAGCTTTTCGATTCTTGATTTTTGATAAGTTGAAAACAATGCTCCTGTGTAGATGGCTTCAATGCCAAGGGCTTTAAGCTGTTTGAAACCTTCATTTAAATCCAATAGTTCCTCTTCCTTAACTCCAGATGTCTTCACTTCAATGATTGGAATTTCTACCGCTTCAGAAATCAAGTCAGTCAAATGGATATTGGGAACATGAAACATATATGACTCATCATTTTCTGATTTGATGGAAAGAAGATATTTAACATCATCTCCATTGTTTATAGCATAATTCAAAGCCATGACACTATCTTTTCCACCGGAAAATAAAACTGCAGAATTCATTGTTTCACCTATAATATAATAAATAAAAATAAAATAAAAAAAGTAGTCTATACACCTGCTTAAACTAGATCAGTCATCTTTTGAACTGAAAGCACATTATTGCTTAAATAATTGGAATTAGAATCAGAATCATCATAATAATAGGAATTATCAATGAACGAATTTGAATCATAAGCTCCAGAACTTTCCATAAATGAAGTCAAACCATGGTCAGATGTAGGTTGTGTTTCTGTAGCCTGACTTATCATCCCAATTATTAACAGCAAAACCATCAATGCTGCAAATGCTAATAAGCATTTATTAAAGGATAAATTGGATAATAAACCATTAGAACTAGTACTCTTATTAATTTGACCAGAAGATGGGGACTTTTTTGAGTCATTAATCCTTGGAGTAGACGCCTTAGGTGAAGACTTATTGGAACCATTCACCCCAACACTTTGAACACTGGAAGGTGAAGACTTATTGGAACCATTCACCCCAACACTTTGAACACTGAAAGGTGAAGACTTATTGGAATCTTCAGAGTCACTTATATCGATTTTAATGGTATCTGAACTAATTCCTCTATTATCCTCCCTATTTTCTATCTTAGAAAAGTCAAAACCACAGTTCGAACAATATTTAACATGATCATCACGTTGTTGAGTGCCGCATTCTGGACAGAACTTAGTCATTTTATCCCCCTTTAAAAAACTAATCAAGGTCTTCGTCTTCTTCCTCTTCTTTCAACACTATTCTTTTTGAATCTTCTGGTGAATTTAGTTAAAGGTTCAACGAAGATTCCTGCGATTGCTACAGCTACACCTATCAAACCTGTAATAATCATTACAGCGTAAGTAGGGAGCAAATGATCATATAAATAATGAATGGTGCTTTGAACAGGCCCTTCTATGGATATGATAGTATAATCATTTTCCTTTAGGTAATCCCTTACTTCAGTAACCTTATTTGCATCCACATGAACTTGAATATGAACGAAAGCAAACTCAGAACCTACTCCTGCCTTATTGGAAAGCCAATTAACTAAAGATCCTAATGTGGTTGTTGAGCTTGCATCATTTTTCAAATCTACAGTAACTGAATTGCTTGTTACCTTATAAGATTCAATTTCAGGGTCACTTTTCAGGTAATCTTCAACATATATCTTCGTAGTGTTCTTTATAAATCCTGTTTTCAGCTCAAAACCATTTGTAGTGACAGAATTGACTCCAGTCAAATTATTGATCTTATTTGTTATGTCGCTGATATTGGAAGTTGATGGAATATTCAGATTAATTACTTCGCTATCCATAGTAAATAGTCCCTGGATATTACCTATGACATAAGGACTTTCATCATAAATTGGGTCGATAAAGAAATATCCGCCAATAGCGCCAAGAACAAAACCTATTAAAATTATGGATAAGATTTCCCTTCTACCTACATATGGAGATAAAATACCCATTGAGAAAGCGAATACCATAATTATAATGAACAGGATAAGAAATATAATTCCAGTAATTAAATCCATATAATCAACTCTTTTCATCGTTACTTATTAAATCTATCTTATTTAAGCAAATAAACAATAAAATAAATTTATAAATCATTTTCAATTTAAAATAAATCCCAATTTTAAAAATAAAAATAAAATGAATAATTTATTTAAGTTTTTAAACATTTTGAATTTAAATATTTTAAAATTAAGAATTATTATTCTATTATTATATTTAAAATATTTAATTTATATATTTTATGAAAAGAAAATTTATGAAAAATTGTTCAATCAAATAAAACAGTCCAAACTAAAAATATCAGATTACCCTATTGACTTCAATCTTATCGGAATCTTCATCCCATTTAACAAGAATCTTATTGAATCCTCTTGATAAATGAATGTTTTCATTTAAACCCATATAATCAAAGGAACTTCTAATTTCCTTTGTATTGTCAGATAAACTTAAAGTTATTGATCCTAATCCATTTTTGCCGTTATTGGATAACTCAACATCAACATCCTGATTGAAATCAACATAAACAATCCTTTTGGATCCTTTTCCTGAACTGTGGCAATAATCGATTGCATCTGTTATTTTGCTTAATTCAGCTTTAGAATTAATTGAATCAATAATGTCACTGGAATAATCTATTGCAGTCAATAAAATAGGAACGGAAACCAAACTGATTATCAATAGTGCAATCATGGAAACTAGAACATATTCAAGTGACAATTGACCTTTCTTATCCATATTCAAATCCATAATTTTCCCCTAATCTTTGATTAAAATAATATTTTTATATAGCTTGAAACAAGGACGATGAAATCTCCAAATATTAAAAAACACAGGTATCCCGCTGTAATAAATGGCATGAATGGAATCCCTATCTTGATTTTGAAATTAGAATTTTTAATCAAGCCTTCTTCATAAAATTCCTTTATTAATCGTATATCCTCTTCAGTCAAACCCATCATATTTTTAGAAGAGAAATAGCAAATATCTTCTCTTTTAAACGCATTTAAATTAATATTTGAATTCTCCTTATCCTTTTCATCATTTATTTTAGAAATAACATCATGGTCTTTAAAATAATATTCCTTCAATACCATGCCTTCTGATAAATCATCTATATCCACTAATTTGCTAGTCAATTGGCCAAATACTGAATTAAAATTGAATAAGGACAATAGAGAGTAATGTTTTATCTTCTTATCTTTAATAATCCCATATAGAATGCTTATAAAAATAAATAAAAATGCTATCAGTATTGAATTGAAAACTATTGAAAAGACTTTAGGATAGAAAATCATCTGATTTGAAATAGCCAAATTTAGACTATCTAAAACCTCATTGAAATAATTATTTTGTAAATTCAAATGATTTAAATCAAGAATTGATAATGGAAAGGATAGAGCAACAAATAACTTGAAATCTCCACCTCCCCAAAATCCCATATGCCATAAACTGAAGGAAATTAACATGATTATGGCGGTTAAAGCCAATGCAAATATAAATATTGAAGAATCATTGAATAACGCTGCCAATGCCAAATTAAAAATAAAGCCGTATATCAATAGAATCAAGCCTAATTTATTAGGGATTATTCCAAACTTCAAATCATAATAATCAGCAATTAATAGAAATAAGAATATTATGGAAAAATTCAATAATATTAATGATTTGACTACTAATAGTGATCTGATATGCAAATAAAGATTGCTGAAGATTTGATTCATATAAAAATCCAGAATAACCCTAATAAAAATATAACTATACAAGAGGAAACCTCCAAAGATAGAACTAATTAATTAGACCATAATAATTCCATTTGGACCCTATTTTCTAGAAATAAATAGAGAATTAGAAATGCCAATAAATAGAATTATGTAATGGAGATTGTCTTAAAAAATCAATTTAAGATAATCAAATTGCTTTTAAAAGACAATTAAATATTAAATTTTTATTATATTTAAATTTAACCTTTTTTATAGGTAACAGAACATAATTATTTTGTTATATTGATTTTAAAGTGAAAAATTAATATTAAATTGAAAAAATAATATCAAATTATAATATTTAAGCAAAAATAAAAAATTATAATCAAAATAGAAATAATAAATTTTTTAAAAAAAAATAAAATAAATTGAAAAATTTTATAAAAAGATCAGTTTATAAATGAATAAGCTTCAGACAGAATGACTGTAGCATTATCCACTACAACACCATTGTTCTTTAAAATGGCCTTATAATCTGCATTATGCCTTATGCTGATAAATTCATAATCCTTAGACCTTGATTCAACAATCAATCTTTTACCTTTAAATTTTAAGATATTTGCATTACCATTAGAGTTATTGGAATCTTCATTATTTAGCCCTCTTTTTTCAATCATCTCATCACTTGAGATTTTTTCAATTCTACCTTCTAAAGCAAGTTCATTGATTATATTGAAAACCAATTCAAAGTCCAATTCCAAATCAATGGCTATTTCATCCAAAAAGCAATCATTATACTTTATGAAATAACTTAATATTTCCTTTTTCGCCTCAAAATAATTTACTTGTCTGAAATTTGCAACCTTATACTTCTTTAATTGTTCCCTTATCGCTTCTCTTAAAAAGTCTGAAATACTTAAATAATCCCCTTTTTCGATTAGATTTATTAATTGATTATGTATGTTTATTGGAACTTTTGTGGCAATTGTCTTGCCTATTTCCTTATTGTTTTTATTTATTTCTGTCATATTACCCCTCTTTGATTTAGATTTTAATATGTTAATACATAGGGTTTGATTTAATATAAAATGATTTGAAATGCGAAAAAAATAAAAATCTTAAATGCACAATTGCACTAAATCACAATAGTGTAAAATCACCAATAATAAAAAACAATAATAGCTAAAAATATGGTAAAATGATAAAAATGATAAAAAATAAGTTAAGAAATATAAAAATAAGTTAAAAAATATAAAAATAAGTAAAAAAATATAAAAATAAGTAAAAAAGTATAAAAATAAGTTAAAAAGTATAACAATAAGATAATAAGTTAAATAAAAATAGATAAAAAAAGAAAATAAATAAAATTATTTATTTTGCATTATCAAAGGATGCCTTTACAAATGAAGCGAACAATGGATGTGCATTGTTTGGTCTTGATTTGAATTCTGGATGGAATTGACACCCAATAAACCAAGGATGATCAGGCAACTCCACAATTTCAACTAAGAAGTCATCTGTAGTTGTTCCTGCAATGACAAGTCCATTTTCAGTAAGAACATCCCTATATTCATTGTTATATTCAAATCTGTGTCTATGCCTTTCTTGAATGAGGTCTTCTCCATAAGCTTCTTTGGTTTTGGTGCCGTCTATCAATTTACATTCATAAGCACCTAAACGCATAGTTCCACCCATATTCTTGATTTTCTTTTGCTCTTCCATCATATCAATAACTGGGTATTTAAGGTCAGTCTTGAATTCACTGCTGTTTGCACCTTCCATACCTATTCTTCTTGCAAACTGAATGACCATACATTGCATACCTAAGCAAATACCGAAGATAGGAACTTCATTTTCTATTGCATAATCAACTGCTTGAAGCTTGCCTTCTACACCACGGTCTCCGAATCCTCCAGGAATAAGGATACCGTCAAGTTTGGAAAGCTCTTCTTGAAAAGCCTTCAATTCTTCCTCATTTTCCACATCAACATCAGAACTAAGGTATTCAATATTCATTTTAGCTCCGATTTTAGCTGCTGCATGGTGTAGGGATTCCCTTATACTGATATAAGCGTCTTCCAATTCCACATATTTGCCTACAATACCGATTGTTACAACAGGACTTTGTATTTTCAAGGAGTCGACGATTTCAGCCCATTCATCGAGAGTATTCTTATCATTTTCAAAATCAATTCCTAAATTAATTCTATTTGAAATGTATTGGCCTGCATTTTCCCTATCCAACACTAAAGGAACTTCATAGATTGATTGAGCATCAGGAGTGTTTACAACAGCATCAAATTCAACGTCACAGAAGTGAGCGATTTTTCTTTTCAAGTCATCATCGATAGGTTTTTGACTTCTTAAAACAATCATGTTAGGGTTAATACCCATACTTCTAAGTTCTTTTGAAGAGTGTTGAGTTGGTTTTGTCTTGAATTCACCGGCAGCTTCCAAGTAAGGAACGAATGTTACATGAACAAACATGACATTTTCAGAGCCTTCTTCATTTCTCAATTGTCTTAAAGCCTCTAAGAATGGTTGACTTTCAATATCCCCTACAGTACCGCCTAATTCAACAAGAACAACGTCGTAATCATCTTTAGCAGAGATTTCACGAACCATTTCTTTAATCTCGTTAGTGATATGGGGGATAATCTGTACACATGCTCCTAAGAAATCACCTTTTCTTTCTTTGGAAATAACTGATTGGTAGACTTTACCTGTAGTAATGTTTGATATTCCAGGAAGCTCCACATCGAGGAACCTTTCATAGTGACCTAAATCAAGATCAGTTTCCATACCATCATAAGTCACGAACACTTCACCGTGCTGGTATGGGTTTAAGGTACCAGAATCCCAGTTCAAATATGGGTCAATCTTAATAGCTGCAACTTTCAAGCCGTAGGAACGTAATATACGGCCAATGGATGCAGATGTAATTCCTTTTCCAATGGAACTAACTACTCCACCAGTTATTATAATATATTTAGTCAGACAAATCCACTCCTAATTAATTTAATAATTGATTATTATTGATTTTTATTGATTTTTTATTAATGAATTTCATTAATTTTTTATAAAAAATTCATTATGAATACTCATTAAAATATTAGTTTAATTTTATATATAAAATTTGTCTT
>JADLKP010000317.1 GCA_016838945.1 Methanobrevibacter sp. | reverse complement strand
ATTTGTTTAAATCACACTATTTTTTATAAAAAATTCAATAATTTTATACAAAATAAGAACATCTCTAAACTATTTAATAAAGTTTTAATAATGGTATTAATAAATATAGTTTATGATAATAAGTTAATTAATAATCGAATATTTATTTATTTTTTTTAATTCCTATTAATTAATGAAATTATTAATTCTTTAATTATTGTGTGATATAATGAGTGAAAATGATAGTGATATGATTTATGGCTTATGGGATAAACCACCTGTTATGGAATTAATCTTATTATCCCTTCAACGTTTATGTGCTATTTTCGGTGCTACAATCTTAGTACCGATTGTAGTTAACACCACTGTTGGCGAACCTGTGCTATCTGTTCCTCTTGCTTTGATTGCTTCTGGGGTAGGTACACTTATTTACGTAATTGCTACACGGAATAGAAGTCCTGTATATCTGGGAAGTTCATTTGCTTTTATCGCTCCTATGATTGCAGGTTATGCTATAGGCGGAAGATCAAGCATATTCTCCGCCTTGATGGTTGTTGGATTGGTATATGTGGCAATTGCATTTATTATCAGAATTACCGGTAATGAGTGGATCAATAAGCTATTGCCTCCAGTAATTGTAGGTCCTATGATTATGGTAATCGGTTTATGTTTAGCTCCTACTGCAATTCAGGAAATTGGACTTGACCAAGCTGTTATTCCAATTAATAACCTTATTGTAGCACTTGTTGCATTCTTGACAACTGCAGTAATAGCTATTCGTGGTAGAGGAATGCTGAAGGTCATTCCTTTCTTGATTGGTATTATAGTATCTTATATTGTAGCAGCTTGCTTAGGTATGGTTGACTTCTCAGGATTCTATGCAGCTAGCCTCTTTGAAATTCCTGATTTCTATATGCCATTTGTAAACTACAGCTTTAATCCTGCAGCTCTCTTGACAATCGTTCCAATTGCTCTAGTGACAATGGTAGAGCATGTAGGGGACCATAAGGTTTTAGGAGAAATCATTGGGCGTGACCTGATTTCAGATCCTGGATTGAACAAAACCCTTCTTGGTGATGGTCTTGCAACCTTCTTTGCAGCATTCATTGGAGGTCCTGCAAATACTACCTATGGTGAAAACACTTCAGTTGTAGGTTTAACAAGAGTAGCATCCATTTATGTCATTGGTTTGACTGCACTATTTGCAATCTTTTTTGCATTCTCCGGACATTTAACTGCACTTCTTGCAGCTATGCCTAACCCTGTTATTGGTGGTGTAGCTATTCTTCTTTACGGATTCATTGCAGTTAATGGGGTAAAGCTCTTGATTCAAGAGGAAGTCAACTTCAACAACAACAAGAACATTGTTGTAGCAGCTACCATGTTGGTTTTAGGTTTAGGTGGGGCTACCTTATCCGTTGCTCAAGGGGACTTGTCCATATCCATTTCCGGTATGGCTCTTGCAGCTATTGTTGGTGTAGTCCTTAACTTATTAATTCCAGAAAGAAAAGATGATGAAGAATATACAGAGGTTCATTAATCTCTTTTTCTTAATCTTTTTCACAACTTTTTTTTTTTCGAAATGTTTCAATTATGACTAAATTTAAACGATTTTTAAAGCTTTTTATTCAATTTAAATGAATATTGAATTTTTTTTTTTTTATTCGATGTGCAATTTCAACTGAAAAAAGATTTCTACAATCCATTATTTTTAAGATTTGTACAAATTCCTTTTTTTTTAATTTTTCAAAACTTTAATCTTATGACAACATATTGGATTATA
>JADLKP010000038.1 GCA_016838945.1 Methanobrevibacter sp. | reverse complement strand
AAATCTTATAAAATATCTATCATAATAAGAAAAATTTTTAAATCAGAATGTATTGTTTTTGGAAGTATTATATGCCGGTATTTTAGGCATATAATTTTTATGATCTTAAAGCCATCATTTTTTGGCCTTTAATTTCTTTGTTCTTAAAAATTTTTATGTTTTACTTTAATTTTTTTCTTATTATGCTTGGTGATTAAATGAAACTTAATAAGAAATTTTTTTCATTTTTAAGCTTATTGATTTTGTTTATTCTAATAATCCCCCAATCTATTTCTGCTAGTGATGAAATAGGTTTGAATGATTACACTAATTCCAATAATGTAATTGGTGATGGTTTTAATCTTAAATTAGACCAAAATCAAATAGCGGATTCCAATATTGGGGATTCTGATTCAATAAATGAAAGAGATGATGTTAAAAATGGAATCTCATTTGATAAGCTAGAAAATAATTTAGAAATGGATACTAAGTCTAATTTAGGCGCATCTTCTATTGATTCTAACTTAAATGATGTAAATTATTATGTTTCTGAAAATAACGATTCTTTAAAAGATGGAACTTTTGAAGAAGTTTTAAATGATGGTGAAGTATTAGGGACTCCTATGCTTGATGAGGAGATAATTTCTGATGCTGATTCAGAATTGGCGATCAATGTTTCTTTAAAGGATTCTTTAAGAGATGATAATTCATATAATGTATTCATTATAAGTGACACCGTTGGAAATAATCTTTTTGATACTGCAGCATGCGAGATATTGGAAGATTCAGAATTTTCCAATGTAAGGATTAATATTCGAAGCGGCTCACAAATAAATGAGATGCCTGAAGAAGAATTGTACGACTTAATGAATTCTTGTGATGCTTTCTTAGGACAGTGGATGAGTTCAAATGTAGATGCTGTTTTAACTAATCTGTTAGGCAAATACCCTGAATTATCCAATAAGAAAATATTTCTTATTCTAGAACCGCCTACTGGAAATATAGATTCGTCTTCAACTTCCTTAAGCTTAGTGAGAAATTCCACAATTGATTATGAGAAGATATTTATTGATATTGCTAATGGCGATTTGATCGATTTCTTTAAGAACACTAAAAGGGGAGGCAATTTCGAAAGCATTTCAAGTTATATAAATGATAATGGAGATTCTTTCCCTGACTTGTTCAAAGACTTGGTGTTATATAAGGACATTAACGATAAAAGCAATCTAAAAAATGAGATATTGTGCACCCTTAATTATTTAGGACATCCTTGCCAGTATGAATCCCCTAATTTCACTGGTGTTCAAAATTCAGGAATTTTCAGGGACAGATGGTATTCTTTAGATGAATATGTTGTGACTTTCTTTAATGAATCCAATAATAGGACTATAGGAATATTGGAAAGTACAATGTATATCCAATCACAACAATTGGATCTGGTCAATTCCATCACCGAACACTTGGAATCAATGGGATATAATGTAATTCCTATTTACTGTCCTGCAGGTAATGCTGAACAGTTAAGGGTCATGGTCAAATATTGGACCGATGCAGGCGAAGATGTGGCTGGATTTTTAGAAAATCCTGAAAACTATAATGTTGGCGTTGATGCAATCATTTCAATGGTGGCATATGGTGTTGGTGGTGAAAATTTCACAAATGCCACACATTTCTTTGAAGATGCAAATGTCCCAATATTCAGGGCTGTTCATTCTGAATATATTACCAATGAGCAATGGGAATTAAGCCCAGTTGGTTTAACAACCACCAAAAGTGACAAATGGTGGCATGTGACAATTGCGGAATCTCAAGGTATTTTTGATGCTACTTATGTTGGTGGAGTTGATTCCTATGTTTCCAATAGGACAGGTGCAAGCATTTTGACTTTTATCCCTGTCGAAAGAAATATCCAATTATTGGTTGACAGGGTGGATTCATGGGTTGATTTGCAATATACTCCAAATATTGATAAGATGATTTCCATTGTGTATTATAATTACCCTCCTGGAAAACAGAATATCGGAGCAAGTTATTTGGATGCAATTACCAGTGTCTATAATATGCTTTATACCTTAAGGGATAATGGTTATAATCTAACAGACTTGCCAAACAACGTTTCCGAACTTGAAGATATGATGTTAACCTGCGGTATCAATGTGGCTAATTGGGCTCCAGGTGAAGTTGAAAAATTAGCTAACCGTTCAGGCGTCACTCTTCTTCCTGCAGAGGAATACATGGTATGGTTCAATTCATTGGATGATATTGTTAAATTGCAGGTTACCGAAGGTCCTGTTGCATATATTGGCCAAATCGTCAAAAAAGCGGTATTGATGAATTACACTGATGAGGTTGAAGCATTGGTTTCTGACTGGTACAATCAAATCAAAGCATTGCTTCCTGATGATCAGGCTATAGCCGCTACAAATGTTCTTGATGATATTGTCAAATCCTTAAATCTTTATGCTAACACTTCTTCAATTGATTATTACAATGAATTTTTACAATATTATGCAGAGTTTAAAGGCTTGAACATATCAGGCTTAAATGGATGGGGTGAAGCCCCTGGGAATATAATGCTAGTAAATCGTAATGGCACTGATTACTTTGTAATTCCCGGTTTGACTTTTGGCAATGTCTTTATTGGCCCTGAACCTCAAAGAGGTTGGGAGGCAAATATTGAAAATCTTTATCACTGCACTGCCGTTGCTCCAACCCATCAATATTTGGCTGCCTATTATTATATGCAAACCAGACATTCAAATGCTATGGTCTTTGTTGGAAGACACGCTACTCATGAATGGTTGCCGGGTAAGGAAGTTCTTTTATCCTATAATGATTATGGATCTATAGTTGTGGGAAAGGTTCCTCAAGTATATTTCTATATTACTGATGGCCTAGCTGAAGCTATTCAAGCTAAAAGAAGAGGTTTTGCAGTATTGATTTCTCATTTGGACTCTCCAAAATCATTTACTCATTTATATGGCAATTTAACTGAATTGGCTAATATGCTGGAAAGGTACGCTAATTCCAATGATGAATCCTTAAGGGATAACTTATCCAATGAAATTAAGGATCTTGTCATTAAAAATAATTATCATCTGACTATTGGACTGTCCGAATCTGAAATAAATGTTTCCACTATGGAAAGCTTGATTCCAAGTTTGGATACATTCCTGAAAAATACTCAGGACACATTATATCCTTTAGGACTTCATGCCATTGGTCAAAAGTGGACTGATGATGATTTATCCAATACTGTTTCAATCATAGCGTCCCATGACTTTGAAGTTAACGGCAAAAAAACCAATCTGTTAGACCAATTGGCTAACCATTATTATTCAATGGATTATTCAAATCTTTCTCCTTTAAAAAGGGAGTTCATTTTGAACAAATCTGTGGACATATGCAAATCTTTGATTTATTGGGATGTAGATGCAGTTTCAGAAGTTGTAGGCATGAATGATGTTGAGTTTATGGAATCCTTAAGCATTGCTAAAACTTATATTGGCTTATATGATCAATGTATTGGCGGAGAGCTAGATGCTATGATTTCCGCTTTGGATGGTTATTATATTCCTGTAAATATTGGTGGAGAAAGTGTAACTGTTCCTCAAGTTCTCCCTACAGGTGCGAACATGTTCCAGGACCAATCTTCAGAACTGCCTACAGAGGATGCATGGAATTATGCTAAAACCTTAACATTATTGACTTTGGCAGACTTGAACGACACTACTGAAAAAATAATTATGGGTATTTGGTGTGTTGAAACTGCTAGGGATGATGGTGCTTTGGTGTCTACAGTTCTTTATCTTTTGGGTATGAAGCCTGTTTGGCATGATTCATCCAGTGCAGGTTATGATGAAGAGGGAATTCCAACCGGTAAAAAGGTTGAGGATTTTCCTGCTGTTATTCCATTAGAGAACTTGACACGCCCAGATGGATGGGCAAGCAAAAGGATTGATGTAACAGTCATCACCAGTGGATTGTTCAGAGACTTATACAGTTCACAGGCTCGTCTGTTAGATAATGCATATAGAATGGCTTTGATACGTTCATATAATACAATCATTAAGAACAAGACTCTTATGGATAGTGAATATGGGCCTCAATTAAAGGAAGCTTTAACAGCCATTGCAAAAAGCGTTAGCTATAAGGGGCTTGCTTCTGAATCCCTGGAGAATAATTATGTCGCTAAGCATTGGGTGGAAGATTGCTTATACTACTTGAGCTTGGGATATGATGCCACTGTAGCTGGTGAAAATGCGATAACTCGCATATTCGCACCTCCTAATGGTGATTATGGTGCAGGAATTTCCAAATTGGTATCAATGTCATGGACATGGAACGACACTGATGAATTGTCCGAGTTTTACATTGGCAGAATGGGAAATATGTATTCCAAATATTACTGGGGAGATACCGATCCTATCGTATTCATGAGGGCTTTATCAAACACTGACCATATTGTTGTCAGCCGTAACACCAATCAGTATGGTGTATTGGATAATGACGACTTCTTTGATTATTGGGGAGGTCTCTCCATGACAGTGGAATACTTATCCAACAAAACACCTACTATGAATGTTCTAATGTACGCCAATAGGGATAAGGCATATGTTTCATCATTTGAAAAGGTATTCTATAATGAGCTTAATACAAGATATTTCAACCCTGATTGGATTAAGGGAATGATGAATGAAGGATACAGCGGTTCTAGGTACATGTCTGATAAATTCATTTCCAATTTATGGGGATGGCAAGTAACAAGGCCTTCTTCAGTTTCTCAAACCGTTTGGGATGATGTTTATAAAGTTTATTATGAAGATAAATATGGGCTTGGCATTAAAGAATGGTTAAAATCTGGAAATAATGCATATTCCTTAATATCCATGAGTGGAACAATGTTAAACTCTGCTTATGAAGGATATTGGGATGCTGATGATGCAACCATTAGGGACATAGCCAATACATGGGCTCAGGCCACCGTTGCAAATGGAGTGGCATGTTGTGACTGTAGTTGCGGTAACGTTGCTATGATGGAATGGGCGATAAAGTATGTGAATGCTGATTTGCTTGCTAAATTATTGCCTACATTGTATAATGCAACATTGAATCCTAAATTCTTACAGAATGCTACTGATTCACCTTCAAATTCTTCAAATATTGATAGTCAAACTACCAATAGCACTGTTGAGTCTAATAAAACCAGCACTGTTCAAACAAACAGCAGTTCAAGTTCTGAAGCAGAAAGTGCTAGAGGAAGTTCAAATATTCCTGGTTCCAGTTCAGGAACTAGTGTTGGTATGGATTATCAAGGAAAAGCTGATTCAGCAAGCGATACAAATGCTGGCACACCTGATGCAGTTGGCGAAGGAAGAGCTATGGAAGTCATTCAACATACAAGCACTCCTGTAGCACCTAAGGACGTTAGCATGCCTATTGCAATCATAGTTTGTGTAATCTGTTTGGTCCTACTGATCGGATTAGGTTATTTCAGAAACAAAAACGATGATGATGACTATTATGATGATATGGATGATGATTTTGAATATAAATGATTTCTAAATATCATTTTTGGTTTCATTGTCTTTTAAAAAAATAAAATTTTTATTTTTTTATTTTTTTTATTTTTTGAGTTTCTAGGAAAATAATGTTAATAATGATTATTTTCTTCATTTTGAAGGTTAAATAATGATTATTCATTATTTTCAAATTTTGAATATGGGTCAATTATTATTAATGAAATTGATAATTCCCTATTCAAATTTTATTCCCATTATAAAAATAAGTGATAAATTGAGTTCACATTTATTCCATTTATAGAAAGTGAAAAATGATTATTTCCTTTGCATTTCAATCATGAGTAAATTTTTCTTTGATGTATAAGGTAAATAATGATTATTTCGTATATAGGATATTTTTAATTGGCATATCCTAAGAGGAAATAAGATAAAATTTTGTGGTGAGATTTATGGATACAATTAGTATGTTGTGGCAATTTGGAATTTTAGCTGCAGTGCTTGTTTTTGGCATAAAGCTAGGGCTTGCTGTTGGTTTGGCTAATTTATCAAAAAAATATTTGGCCACCGTCTGTCTTGGCTATGGTGCTGGAGTTTTGATACTTGCTGAAATTTCTTCACATTACACAAATGAAATTACTGAATTGATTTATACTTACAACTCTCTTTTCTTTATACTGATGGCTGTCATCATGATATTGGCAGGCATATTTACAATTAGGGAATGGAAAGTTTTTGAAAAGAACACTACTGCAGCTACATGTGCGGCAGTTATAGCTCCATGCCCCTGCTGTTTCGGATCAATTGTTGTAAGCATATTGTTGGTTGCTCCAACTGTTGGTTTAGGCGCTGTAGATTTAAGTAAATATGTGGCATTGGCATTGGTTTTAACCATTATCCTAACTTACTATGCATCAAGCATATTTATTAGATATGTAGACAAGCCTTATCCAATTGTTTTAGGAAATTTCATGTTTTTCTTAGGAATCTATTTCCTATTGTCTGCATTGGTCATTCCTAATATTGCAGCAATTATGAATAAGTCTATGGGGTCAATTGGCATAGCTTCAATGGACAGTTTAATTGGTTCTGTCATTGCATTGATTCTTTTGATTGTTATCGGTGCAGTATTTTCAAGAAAAAGAAATATTTTAAGTTAAATTCAATTTTATATTTTTAATTTTTTTTAATTTTTTTTATTGGTGATTTTAAATGGTAACAGTGATTCCCGGAAGTGATTTGTTAACTTCAGCATTAAATGTTGTTTCTCAAAGTTTACAGATACCAGTAATAATATTTTTATTGTTATTTGCATTGTATGCTGTAATTACTGTCGGAGGCCTTATATCAGAATACAGTTCTCGTAAGAAAGTACCTGTTAAATTAATCAAGGATTTAATATTTTCAATATCTCGTTCTAAAGATGAAAGTGAAATGGAAAGCATTATAAAAAATGCCCACATTCCAAATAATCAAAAAAGGGTTTTGGTTAATATTGCAAGGTCTGGAGAGTTAAAGAAAGACTCAAGAGAAGCTTTAGCTGAAAAATTAATTGAAAATGAAGAAGACATTATTGAGAAAAAACTTCAAACAACAGATATCATTACTAAAATTGGACCTACCCTTGGTTTGATGGGTACATTGATACCTATGGGTCCAGGACTTGCTGCATTAGGCAGTGGAGATGTAACCACATTATCCAATGCGATTATTGTAGCATTTGATACAACTGTAGTAGGTATTGGTGCTGGAGCAGTGGCTTACTTTGTTTCCAAAGTCAGAAGACGATGGTATGAACAATATTTGTCCAATTTGGATGCTTTATCTAAAGCAGTGTTGGATAGATTAAACGAATAAATTTGGCATTGGTTTAGGTAATGTGATATTATGGCACGTCATAAATCAAAAAAACGTTTAAATAAAGGTGAAGAAGAGGATCCAATGGCTGGTGCTGCAAACCTTGTGGATGCAATGCTGGTTATTGCTGTAGGTTTGCTTGTATTCTTGGTTATCTCATGGAATATGCAGAATATTGTTTTCAATGAGGACATAACTCAAGAGCAAAAGCAAAAAATGATGCAGGATATGCAACAGGTAACTGAATTGGATCAAGGTCAAGAATTGAATGAAACTCCGGATGTAAGCAATACTTCCGGTAAAGGTTATACGGAGATGGGAAAGGTCTATAGAGATTCATCGACAGGTAAGCTTATTATGGTGGAAGGTTAATTTTAATTTTTCTTTCCAACCAAACTATTTTATTCATCTTTTTATTTTTTTCTTATTTTATCTATTTTTTAGTCCTTTTTCATTAGCTTTATTTATTTTTTTAATTATTTCTTATAGGTTGGTTTTTAGCATCTATTTTTGAATTTTTCATGTATTATCTTCATGCATTATCAATGTGTTTTATAAATTGTTTTTGCATATATTTATCTTTGATTTTTTACATATACTTATATTAATTAAGAAAAACGAAAATTTTTAGAAGTGAGGCTATGAGAAATATTGTGGTTGTGGAGTGCATCTCCACTGGAATTAATTTTATTGAAGACATTGTCCATAGGGGTTACAATCCTATTGTAATGCATTTGAAGGCTCCAGACAGTGAAGAAGGAAAACATTTTGATGAATTCATCTATGAGGAATATAAAAACATTGATTATGACTTTGATATGGTATTTGAACAGGATACTTACGAAGAGACACTTGAAGAGGTAAGAAAACTCGATCCACTTTTGGTTCTTCCTGCAAGTGAAAGAGGTGTAGGGATTGCAACCAGATTGTCTCATGATTTAGGTCTTTTGGGAAATCCTGTTGAAAACATAGATGCAATGACCTTAAAGGATGAAATGCAAAATAGGTTAAAGGAATGTGGGCTTCGTTACATTAGAGGCAAAGTTGTAAATTCTTTAGAGGATGCAATTGAATTTTATGAATCTGAGAATTTAAAGGAGGTTGTCATAAAACCTATTTCCAGTTCATGCTCTACAAGTGTTAGAATCTGTTCAGATAAGGATGAAATGATTGATTCTTTGGAATTCCTCTTCAATCAAGCAAACCATTATGGTGAGAAAAACAATGAACTTTTGATTCAGGAAAGAATAAACGGAATTGAGTATATTGTAAATACAGTCTCCCATAAGGGAATCCCTAGGGTTACATTGGTTTGGAAATACAATAAGGTAAAAACATCCGATGGAGCTATTATTTATGATTCATGTGATACCGTAAACAAATTAAGTCTTGGTGAAGCGGAAATGGTTGAATACGCATATTCTGTTGCTGAAGCAATGGGAATTCAATATGGTCCGGTTCATGGTGAATATATGATTGATGAAGATGGGCCTGTCCTAATTGAAGTAAATTGCCGTCCATGTGGTGCAAACATGCCTGCTGAATATTTGGACAGAATTTCAGGTCAGCATGAGACAGACAGCATTTTGGATTCCTATTTAAGACCAAAACGTTTCTTCGAAGATTTGAAGAAAAAATATGAATTGTATGCTTATGGTTCCTTAAAGATCTTCATTGTTCCAAGGGACATTATTGCACAATCAGCCCCTATAATGAATATAGAAAGCAAATTGAAGTCCTTTTACGGCAGCACATTAATGGATATCGAGAAAGACAGTCTGTTTTTCCCAAAAACCGAAGACCTGCACAGCAGTGGTGGATATGTGTTTATGGTAAATGAAGACAAGGCGGAATTGGAAAAGAATCTGAACTATTTGAGAAAAATTGAAAGAAATGCATTCTCATTGATTTATAGTGAAGATGCAATGGATTATGAATTGAAGGACGATGAAACCTATTTGAATGAAATCAAACCGTTGGTTGATCAATCTGAAAAATATGGTACCGGTCTTTTGATCACTGACCAATTTGTGGAAGATGCGAAAATTCTGCAAATGGATTGCGGGCAAATCGATGAGGTCAAGGGCAAGTTTGAATTCATTCTCCTTAACCTTAACAAAAGCTTGATTGATAAGAGCGAGTCTGAGAAGGTAAATATCCTTTTTGATATCCTTTCCAAAGCCAAGACAGGTGGAATGGTCTTTATTCCAAAAAATACATATCAAATTTTGGCAAATGGAAGAAAAGGTGTTGAAGCTTTGATTGAAGCTATGGATTATGAGATAGAATTGCCTCCATATAACATTAAGGAAGTTATAATTGCAACTAAAGGGGCATATTAATCCATAATGGGCAATCTTAAAAGCATGTTCTAGTTCAAAAATTTTAATTTTATATAATATAAAGAATAAAGTTTTATTTGTAATGGTAAGCCGAAGACAGCTGCTGGTTTTTATAACTAGGGAAACTCCGCACATCAATATAGACTGTAAAGTCGAAAGACTTATGCTGAGAAGTATGACTCTGGAGCAGAAACGACACGGCCTTTGATGGATGACAATGATGCTTGACTGATGGACATTAAAGGAATCGGTGAAACGGCCAATCTACAGGATGCAAGAACAAAGGTGCTGATGACCTCTAAGGGAAGCAAAGTAGTTCGCTAAGATGAATGCTGTATAAAACAGAATGTGGGTTACTCTCGGCAGACCATTACCATTCTATTTTATTATTCATTTCTTTTATTCACTATTTTTTTATCAAGGACATTTTAGAACATTCTATTTATCTATTTAAGACATCCCAAAGTTCAATTATTTTTTGAGCTGTGTATTCTATTTCTTCCCTTGTATGGGTAGCCATAACAGTTAATCTTAGTCTGCTCATATCTTTAGGAACAGATGGCGGTCTGATTGAGGATACTAAAATTCCCTCTTTTTCTAGCTTCTTAGAGAATCTGTTTGCCAAATCTGCAGGGCCTATGATGATTGGTATGATTGGTGTTTCTCCTTCCACCACATTCAATCCTGCATCATTAAGGAGATTTCTCATAAGTCTTGTATTTTCATTTAAATTGGATAGATATTCTTCACTATTTTCTTTCAATAAGCTTAAGGCAGCATTTGCACTAGCTATTGTAGATGGTGAAAGTGCTGTTGAGAATATGAATGGTCTTGACTTGTTTATAAGATAATCTATGTATACTTGCTTACCACTTACATATCCTCCTTCAGATGCCAGTGCTTTGCTTAATGTTCCTATTTGCAAATCAACAGATTCATTCAAATCAATTCCAGTTTTGTCCTTATAATATTCAACTGTACCTTTTCCGTTTTTGCCGATTACTCCTGTTGCATGTGCTTCATCAATAATAAGGGTGCAGTTATATTCATCAGCTATTTTTGCAAGTTCTGGAAGTGGAGCAATGTCTCCGTCCATGCTGAACACTCCATCTGAAACTATAAAGAAATTGGATTTATTATTTGATTCATTATTTGATTCAATCTCTTTTTTGATAAGATTCTCTAAATCTGAAGTGTCCTTATGCTTATATATTCTAACACTTGCTTTGGAGATTCTTGTTCCATCTATAATGCTTGCATGATTCAATTGATCAGAGAATATGACATCATTTTCTTGTGCAAGAGCATAAATCACTCCTAAATTAGTCATATATCCTGTATTAAAAATAAGTGTGGATTCAGTGTTTTTAAACTCGGAAATATTGTTTTCAAGTTCTCTAGCTTCAAAAGAAGCTCCTGTAGTTAGTCTTGAACCTGTTGAACCGGTTCCATATTTGCTTGCATCTTCAGATGCTTCCATCACTTTAGGATGATGTGTCAATCCAAGATAGTTGTTGGTTCCAAATACAAGAAATTCCTTTCCATCATTATCAATGGCTTTTGTGGAAGAGATAAACCTTAAATCATCTACTGTTCTTAGAAGGCCATTCCTTTCAAGTTCTTCAAGTTCCTCTTTAAGCTTATTTTCAAGAAGTGGGTTCATAATATCATCATATTTAGAGTTTGGGCTATTCTTTTCTTTATTCAATAAGTACGATTTGATTTTCAAGATAGTCTATCAGATCATCTAAAGTGTAGTCATCATTCAATTGCTTGGAATCTACGAAGAAGGCTCTTCCTCCAATCGGATTTCCCTCCTCTTTTAGGATAGGGATACGTTCATAATTGTCTTTTGTTCCTACATATCCTATGACATAGCTCGGATCATCTGACCAGCATAATTCTGCTACAATACCTTTGCAGCTTGCTATCTTGGATGCAAGAATCAATGCCTCTTCAAGGTGCAGTCCTTCCCTTCCATCATTTTTCAATGATTCCTTATATTTGCTAATGTCTGCACTAGCTATTCCAGTTACTCTAATTCCTTTGATTCCATTATCATCTATCCTTTCTCCGCTGTCCTTATCGAAAAGCATTGCTCCATGCATGCTGTCCTCAAGGTCTAGTAGGGCTTGAATGGCTATTTCAGCAGACTCTTCACTGACACTATTTTCCTTCAATATGTCTTTGGCAAGATTTAACCCTTCCTCTTTGGAATTGACTTGATGCTGATTGATGCTTAATCTTTTCTTGTAGATGATGTCATCTTCATCAATCTCTTCTATCTTGAGGTTTATGAAATCAGGCTTTCCTCTCTCATGGGTGATTGCCCTTCTATATACATTTATCAATTCCTTTTCGATTTCATCCTCTTTTAAAATACGTTCTGCTCCTGAGATGTGCTTTCCACCTTCTTCATGAGGGCCGCCCTTTGAGCATCGCATTTTTATACTGTACATCATATGATCTTGCCTATTAAATTTTTACTATAATCTATTTGTCTTTTATAATTATTAATGTTTAATATGGATTGATATAAATTTAGCTGGAAAAGCCGATTTTGATGTGATGATTTTTTAATAAAAATTTTCATTTATCTTAATTGATTTAAGACATATTTAAAATGATAGTTGGATATGTAAACTATATTTTAATTATGTATAATTATTATTAAATTGAATCATTTTACAAATCATACATTTTTAATTAAGAGCATCTATATACATAGAAATTAAAATTTTTAATTTTAGTAAAATTTTATAAAAAATAGGTTGGAAAATAAGATAGTAAATTAGAATAAAAATAGAAAACAGGAAATGGAAAATTGATAAAATCTGAAAAATTAAAATTTTAAAAAATAAGAAAATCAGATGTTTGAATTAAACATCCATTGATTTCTAAACTGTTTAGTTATTGATGGCATCCTTAACCTTGTCAAAGAGTCCCTTTTTGTAGACCTTGATTTCGTCTCCACTTATTTCTCCAAATTGAATCAAGAGTTTTTTCTGTTCTTTGGAGAGCTTTTGAGGAACGACAACGGTAATGTTTACATAAAGGTTACCTTTGCCGGCACGTCTCATATAAGGCATACCTTGGTCCCTTAACCTGAATGTGGTTCCGCTTTGGGTTCCAGGAGGAATCTTAAGCTCGACTTCTCCATTGATGGTTGGAATATCCACGGTGTCACCTAAACTTGCTTGGACGAAACTGATCTGTTTTTCATAGTAAAGGTTAGCGCCATCCCTTTCAAAGTATTCATGTCTTTTGATGTAGATTTCCACATAAAGGTCTCCTTTTCCTCCGCCAACATCACCAACATTTCCTTCGCCGGATACTCTTAAACGGTTTCCGTTTTCAACACCTGCTGGAATCTTGATGTTGAGGGTCTTGCTTTCCTTGATGGTTCCTCTACCTTTACAGTTGTGACATGGCTCTTTGATGATCTTACCGGTACCTCCACATTCACCACATTGAACAACATTCATGACTTGTCCAAATAGGCTTTGTCTTATTTGCTTTCTTTGACCGGTACCTCCACAGGCAGGACAGGTTTCCACTTCACTTCCAGGTTCTGCTTTGGAACCTTCACAAACAGGACAGAATACATCGTGTCTAACGGTTATCTCTTTTTCAGCACCATTTGCTGCCTCTTCTAAGGTAATTTGAATTTCGGTGTAGATGTCGCTTCCCCTTCTTGGCCCAGCACTGCGGGACCTGGATCTGCCTGTACCAAATCCAAAGAGATCGAAGATGTCTTCTATTCCCCCTCCTCCAAATCCTTGGAAGATGTCTTCAAAGTTTACGTTTCTAAAGATGTCCTCGTTAGAGAAGCCTTCCATGCCTGCATGACCGAATTGATCATATCTTGACCTTTTCTCTTCATCGGATAAGACAGCGTAAGCTTCACTGATTTCCTTGAACTTTTCAGTAGCTTCCTCTTTTTTATCCTCTTCCACAACGTCAGGATGGTATTTTCTAGCTAATTTACGATAAGCCTTTTTGATTTCCTTCTCATCAGCAGTTTTATCTACTCCGAGAACTTCATAGTAGTCACGCTTCTCTGCCATTTCGTCACCTATAAAAATTATTATGATTGATTATCAGTTTAGAATAAAGTAATTTTTCATTTTCATTAGTATCAATTGCTGTTTTAAAAATAGTATATAACTATTAATTAAAATTTAATTAAACTATTAAATTTAGAATTTTTGGGCATATTCCTGATTTTATAATTTAATTAAAT
>JADLKP010000316.1 GCA_016838945.1 Methanobrevibacter sp. | reverse complement strand
TTAAACAAATACTTTAAAAAAAAAAATTAAATATAATAAAATAAAGTAAAATTAAGAGAAATAAATCTCTTTTAATTTTAGAGAAGCTTCTTTGGGGTCTTCAGCACTCATGATTGCACTTACAACTGAAAACCCTGCAATGCCACTATCCTTTAAAAGAGGAGCATTTTCTAAAGTAATTCCCCCAATGGCTACTGTAGGAATATCAATGGAATCAACGATTTCCTTCAATAAATCCAATGGCACTGAATCAGCATCCTCCTTAGTGCTTGTAGGAAATACTGCACCAGACCCAATATAATCTGCACCATCAAGCTCTGCCTTTTTAGCCTCTTCGACTGTCGAAGCGGAAACCCCCAATATCTTATCATCCCCGATAATGCTGCGGGCAATGTCTGCAGGCATGTCATCCTGACCAATATGAACTCCTTCACTGTCAACAGCAAGCGCTATGTCAATCCTATCATTGATCAATAAAGGAACATCATATCTGCTGGTGATTTCCTTTACCTTTAATGCCAAATCATAGAATTCCTTAGTTGAAGCATCCTTTTCACGAAGCTGAACGACAGTGGTTCCTCCTTTAATGGATTCTTCAATAATATTCAAGAATTCATCATCGGTTTTGTTCCTACGGTCTGTAACCAAATAAACAGAGTAGTCAATATTCTTCTTAGTCATTTAACCAAATACCTTATAATACTTTATACCTTAAAATTAGCTTCAAATAGCTTGAAATACATTAAAATTAAATATTTATTTCAAATAAGTTAGCCCTTTCAACTAACTCTTCAGCAGTCAATTTGTATAGATTGTCAATCAATAATGTTCTGAAGCTTCCGGTGCCTAAATCATTTTTCCTTACATAATCTGCAGCATTTTCACCTGCAACTGTCATCAATGCACATGCAGTCATTCCACCGACCAATGGGTCGTTAGCTCCTACATAGGAACCGATAATGGTAGTTAACATGCAACCGCTACCAGTAATGAGAGGCATCATCTCATCACCATTCTCAAGACCAAAGGTCAATTCACCATCTGAAATAATATCAATAGGACCGCTTGCAATAACAACTGTATTCAATTCCTTAGCCAATGCCTTTACAATTGCCCCATTAATAGCCAGATTATCTTTAGAAATAACATCACTTGCTGCTACATCCACTCCTTTAGCTACAGAATCATTTTCTGTATCTAGATTGATTAAATTTGCAATGGCCTTAATTTCAGACATGTTTCCTCTAATCAATGCAAGAGGATAATTTTCAACAATTTCCTTTGTCATATCATTTCTTAGGGCACTTACACCTGCACCTACAGGATCGAATATGATAGGCTTATTGATTTCATTAGCCTGATTTGCACTGTTTCTCATCAATTCATTTTGAGCTTTGCTTAATGTTCCAATATTGATTACAAGAGCGCTTGCAATATTAACTATTTCTCCACCCTCTTCAGCACCATTAGACATGATTGGTGATGCTCCAATAGCTAATGCCGCATTTGCACAATCAGTAACTGTTACAAAATTGGTTATGCAAAAGGTCAAAGGAGAAATTTCCTTTACATTCTTCAAAGCGTCTTGAAATCCATTTAATGCGTTTTTTACATTTTCACTTTCAGCAATTATAATTTCATCTGTCATTTTATAACCTTTAAAATCTTAAATTTTTTCAACATTTTTATCTTTTATCTTTATTTTTATATATAGTTTTGTATAAATTATCATGATTATTCATTATAAATTATTATGAATTATTAAAAAGTATTTAAAGCAACTCGAAAATATTATAAAAAT
>JADLKP010000315.1 GCA_016838945.1 Methanobrevibacter sp. | reverse complement strand
ATTTAATTAATATATTTTAATATATTTTAATATATTTTAATAGATTTTTATATTTAATTAATTTTATTTTTTTTAAAAAAAATAGAAAAATGGAACTATTATAAATTTAACTCATATAAACTGAAATAAGGATTATTTCCTATATCCAATTCCAAATCAACATCTCCTACATACTTAAATCCACTCTTTTCAAAAAGCTTTTTTGCAGGGTAATTATCTAGAATCACATCAATGCGAATAGCCTCATATCCTTCTGATTTTGCTTTATCAATGCAAAAATCAATCATGTCAGAAGCCAGTCCTTGCCTTTGCATGCTTGGATCTATTGCCAATGTTTGTAAAACCATATATGAACCATCATCAATTTCTTTGCTCCAATTAGCTTTCCAATAGCATCCTTGTGGTTTATCATTTAAAACAAAGGCTCCTGAAATCTTCTCATCAACTATGCAAACGTATTGTGATTCCTCTTTTACCATTGCTTTTACACTCTCTTCAGATGGATAAACCTTATAAATCCAACGGGGATAATTGGTACCTTCATCTAAGTACTTTACGATTTTGTCATAGAATTCAGATGTATCGGCGATATCCTTATTTTGACATTTTCTAATATACATTGTATCATTTGATAAAAATTGGTGAAATAAATTTCTAAATTAATTCATAATAATTAAAAATAAAAAAAGAAAAAAGAGATGGAATAATTAATATTCCATATAAAATATCTATTCTAAACTGTTGATTGCAGCAACAATCAATTTGATTGTGTTTTCAACGTCTTCCATGCTTGCTACACTAACAGTTGTGTGTATGTATCTTGTAGGAACAGATAAAACACCAGTTGGAATACCTTCTCTAGTAAGGTGAATAGCTGAACCATCAGTAGTACCGCCATCACTCACTTCAAGTTGATATGGAATTTCTTCCTTATCACCAGTATTTAATAGTAAATCTCTAATAATCTTAGGAGTCATGATTCCTCTACCACTTGCATCAATTAAGATGATAGCAGGTCCTTTTCCAATAACTACAGGAGCTTCATCCGGCTTGATTCCTGGATGATCTCCAGATAAGGTTACATCAAGAGCAAAAGCCATATCTGGGTTTAATTTATAGGAAGTTACTTTTGCTCCTTTTAATCCTACTTCCTCTTGGGTTGTACCTACACCATAAACGGTAGCTTTGGAATCTACTCTTTTTAAAACTTCCATCATTACGTAACAACCGAGACGGTTATCCAAAGCCTTACACATAACTAAATCATTTGGAAATGTTTCAAACCAAGTTTTAAAAGTGATTGGGTCCCCAATACAAACCATTTCTTCAGCCTGTTCCTTGTCTTTTGCTCCAATGTCAATAAACATTTCATCAAAAGGAACAACTTTTTTTCTCTCTTCAGGTTTAGTGACATGAGGTGGTTTTGAACCGATAACACCAGTCACATCACCATTTTTGGAATGAATTACAACAGTTTGATTCATTAGCATTTGGTCATTGATTCCACCGATTGTTGAGAATCTGAGAAATCCGTTATCATCAATGTATCTTACCATCAAACCTATTTCATCCATATGTGATGCAAGCATTACTTTAGGTCCTTTTTTAGAAGAACCTTTTTTTGTAGTTATTACATTACCCATAGCATCTGTTTCTATTTCATCAGCTACATCCTTTAATTCTCTTTTAATGATCTCTGCAATGTTTTCCTCAAAACCAGAGATACCTGGAGTCATACAAAGTTCTTCTACCAATTTAATTTCTTTTTCAAAAGACATATTTTCACCATTATAGTTTATAATTAA
>JADLKP010000037.1 GCA_016838945.1 Methanobrevibacter sp. | reverse complement strand
CACTACTTATGACCCTAAAGAAGACTTATCTTCTTTCATACTACCTTCAACAGAATTCTTAATCAATTATGAAGAAAAGAACATAGAAGTAAAACAGGAAGAACTTGTTGCCAACAAAGATAGGATTGTCAATACCTTAAAAAATTACAGTATTGATATTTCAAAGATTGTTGCAACACCAGGACCAACAGTTACTCTATATGAAATTGTTCCTGCTCCAGGAATTAGAATTTCAAAGATTAAAAATCTTGAAGATGATATTGCTCTTAGTCTTTCTGCACTTGGGATACGTATAATTGCACCTATTCCAGGAAGAGGAACAATTGGTATTGAAGTTCCAAATCAGCATCCTCAAGTTGTTTCAATGAAAACAATGCTTGAATCTCCTGAGTTTGTTAATTGTAAATATGAACTCCCAATTGCTATTGGTAAAACAATTTCAAATCTTCCTTATGTTGCTGACCTAACTAAAATGCCTCACCTTTTAATGGCTGGAGCAACTGGACAAGGAAAATCTGTAGGATTAAATGCAATTATAACTTCTTTACTATACAAGAAACACCCTGCAGAATTAAAATTTGTAATGGTTGACCCTAAAAAGGTTGAACTATCACTTTATACTAAAATAGAAAGACATTATTTAGCCAAACTTCCCGATTCAGATGAAGCCATAATTACAGATACAAGAAAAGTTGTAAGAACGTTAAACTCTCTTTGCATTGAAATGGATCAAAGATATGATTTATTGAAGAATGCACAAGTAAAGAACATTAAGGAATATAATCCTAAATTTTGTTCAAAAAGACTTAATCCTGAAGAAGGACATCGCTATTTGCCATATATTGTTTTGGTTATTGATGAGTTTGCAGATTTGATAATGACTGCAGGAAAAGAAATTGAAATGCCAATAGCTCGTTTAGCTCAATTAGCTCGTGCAGTTGGAATTCATCTTATTATTGCAACTCAACGTCCATCTGTTAATATTATTACTGGTATAATAAAAGCAAACTTCCCTGCAAGAGTAGCATTTAGAGTAACTTCTAAAATAGATTCAAGGACTATTCTTGATGCCTCTGGAGCCGACCAATTGATAGGTCGTGGAGATTTATTACTTTCTGTAAACAATGATATGATAAGAATTCAATGCGCTTTGATAGACACTCAAGAAATTGAACAAATGGCAGAGTTTGTTGGAAATCAAAGAGGATATCCAGAAACCTTCCTTTTACCAGAATACATTGATGAAAACGCTGAACCGAACAAAGAGTTTGACCCAAGACAAATAGACGATAAATTTGAAGAAGCAGCAAGAATTATTGTTGCACTTCAGCATGGCTCCACTTCAATCATTCAGCGTAAACTATCTCTTGGATATAATAGAGCTGGAAGAATAATTGACCAATTGGAAGCTGCAGGAATTGTTGGACCATTTGAAGGCTCTAAAGCAAGAGAAGTTAAAATTAAAACAGAGGTTGAACTTGACCAACTTTTACGAGAATATTTAGGAAAATAAGATTATGAAAAGATTTGTTTTATTGTTATTCATATTAATTAATAGCATTGCTTTTTCTCAAACATCCATAAAAAATGGAGTTGTAATTGACTCAAAGGCTGAAAAGATTATTAATTCTGTTGCTCAAAAACTAAAATCAGAATCCCCTATTAGTATTTCATTCTCTTTTACAGAAAAAGGAGTAAAAACAAGTGGTCAAAAAGGAGAATTTTCTTTTAAAGGAAACAAGTATTTTGGAAATTTCTCAGGAAATAAGATTTTCTGTGATGGAACATCTATTTGGATTTATCAGCAAGAAACAAATGAAGTAACTATAAATAGTGTTGAAGATTCACAAAACGAAATTCTTAATATCTCAAAGTTCATTTCTGAGGCAAATTCTAAATTTCGTCCCAAACTAATTAGAGAAGAAAAAGGAAATTACATTATTGACCTTATACCAAAAACTAAATCGGAGTTTTCAAAAGTAAGGCTTAAAACAAATGTTAAAACTAATAGAATCTCTTCAATTGAAGTAAACTATCGCTCTTCAAAATCCTATACTTATAGTATAACAAATTACAAAACAAAAGTTCCTTTGAAAGATAGCAATTTTGTATTCAATAAAAAGAACTATCCAAATGCAAATGTTGTTGATTTAAGATAAAGGAAAGAAACACTTTTACCTTTTAGTTTTTACCTTTTAACTTCTTTAATTTAGGGTGTCTTCCTCCCCTATAGTAATATTTTACCCAATACTTATCGTTTAAACTTGAGATAACAACACCTTGAGAAGTTGAGGTATGCACAAAAGTATTGTCTTTTAAATAGATTCCAACATGACTTACTTTCTTGCTCTTATTTTTAAAGAAAACCAAATCGCCTTCCTTAAGAGAAGATTTCGATTCTATTGGTTCCAGAGCTTTCTCCATTTCAGCAGCAGTTCTAGGAAGCATTATCCCATAAACATCCTTATATACATTCTGCACAAAACCGCTACAATCAACACCTTTCTTTGTTGTCCCTCCCATTACATGAGGAGTTCCTAACCAACTTTCATAATAATTAGCCAATGTTTTATTTTCTATCTTAACCTCTTCCTTCTTTATTGGCTTTGAAGTATCTCTTTCGTTGTCAAATTCAATTTCCCAAGCTGTTTCTTCATTAGAAGGTTTCTTTAATAAAGAGCAACTTGAAATTGAAAGAGTAGAAATTAGTAATATTATATATAAGTATTGTTTCTTCATTTTTTAAAGCTATCTAATGTGAATTAAAAGTATCTTGATTATTTACCTGTTTTAAAGTCTAAGTAGAATGTTTTATTTCTATCTCCTTGTTTCCCTTTTGAATCATAAAAGAATCTATATGGAAATGAAAGAGAGTATTCTTTATTTGGCTCTAACTCAACATCCAGTACCCATTCTTTCTTTGTCTCATTATTCCAATTTGCAGTAATAACTTTTGGTAAATATGATGCATGGGATTTTCTTCCCCAACTAATTCCATTACATCCAGTATTCATTTCTCTATTAAACTTTATAACAATTTTTTTTGTTTGAGGAGAAACATTCTCTTGTCCATCTTTTATCGATATTTTTATAGTAAAATCTGAATAATAATTCTTTATAGCCTTTTTTAACTTCCTTGCATTGATTTTGTTGAATTGATTTGCAAATTCAGGCATGAAAGAGTCAAAATTTGGATATTTAGAACGTTCTTTTGAATAATTATCAAAAGCCTGATAAACATCTCTAATGCAGAAAAAACTTCTACCTTCTTCTTCTTTAAAAAGACTTTCCAGATCTATCTTTGTATTATCAGCAAGATATTTTATTGCCGCTGCTCTTACAAATGTTTCATTCATCATATAAACAGGACTAGGATAAGCTTGATTGCTCATATCCACATCAACTAATTTATAAATTTTCTCTGAATTCTTTTCTATTAAATCCCAATGTTTCTCAACTATAGGATTACAATAGCTATGATTAAATTCATGAATTAAGGTTTGAATAATATAAATTGATGTTTTCTTATTAATAGTCATAGTACTGTCATATATCCAAGAACCCATAATAGAATAAACATCTTCATCTGAGTTTTTATATGTCAATTTAGGACCATAATTATTAGGACCACTTATTGGAGAAATAATGACTGAGAAATTATTATTACTTTTTTGAGAATAGAAACTATCGAACCAAGATAAATTAACTTCATTAATTAATGGTTTAAATCCTTCTTCCAATTTGGAGTAGAAATCAAAATTCTTATTATAGAACTCTTTAAAATTAGTCTTGAAATAGAAATCATTTAATAGTAAAAGAAAATGTTCTGCAATCTCTTTTGTCCATCTATTATCATGCTCCCAAATATTATATTGAATATTTGTATTGAATCTTAAGCTATCCTTAATAGTTAAATTTATTGCATAAGACATTGGAGCATCATATCCTATCCCTCTTTCTTGTTTTAAATATTTTGCATAAGAAAATACACTATCTTTTAAATAAGGTCTAAAGTATTCTTCAATATTATTAGTGAACTCTTTAAATAAAATTGAACGCTTATACTCATCATAATCTGCTAAATAACAAACCACACCAAGAAGTTCAGTTCTTTCATCAACCTTAACGTCTAATGTTTTGTTTTGAGAAAACAATGATGGCAATAAGAGTAAAGTGAATACGAATAAGGAAATTAATTTTTTCATCATAGTATATTTTAAAGACATACAATAAGTACATTCATTTTTTATTTTGCAAACTTACAATTAAAATTATAAATTAAATAGCTTATTTGAAATTATTTCAAATCCAATCTTTACTAATAAGAATAATTATATATTCTACAATTAGTTGGAAATAATAACATGAGCATAATAAAATAAAAGTTATTATTTAGTCTTTATAAATTCTATTTTTCCGTAGAATATATTGATAGAAAATAAAACCTTATTTCAGCAAAATAAAACGAAGAAAGAATTTACTAAAGTAAAGAAAGAAAAAATTAAAGTAAGGAGTTAGTAAAATAAAATAACGAGTTATAAAAGCTCAATCAAAATCGAAATTATATCAATCAAAAATAAAAATATAACTGATATATTTTTCATTATGATTGACTTTTTTTCAATAAAGTCAATGGAATCTCATAAATAACAAAAGGATATAAAGTTTGCACTTTATATCCTTTTGTTTATTATAAATTACTTACTATTAATTTGCTTGAATTTCTTTGAAACCCTTACCTAAAATTTCACTGCTATCAACAACATTAATAAAAGCATTAGGATCAATACCTTTTATTCCTTCTTTAAGTTTGACAAATTCAGTTCTTGAAACAGTAGTATAGATTATTTTTCTTTCTGTTCCTTGATACATTCCCATACAATTAATGCAAGTTCCACCACGATTCAAATCATTAAGAATTGCATTTCTAACATCATCATATTTATCACTGACAATAAAAACTGTCTTATAAGTCTTAAGTCCATCTATCACCATATCAATTATCTTACTTTCAATAACAATCAACAGTATTGAGTAAATAGGTAATCGGAATTGACCAAAAGCGAATAAGGTTGTTAGAGTAATTGTTGAGTCAACAATTAAAACAAGTGTTCCAAGAGATATTTTAGTATATTTATTTAATATCATTGCTATAATATCGCTTCCTCCAGAAGTAGCTCCTGATTTAAAAATCATACCAATGGCTAATCCATAAATAAGCCCAGCAACTAATGTATTTAAGAAATAGTCAGGAACGAAATTCAATTGACCAGGTAGAGCATCTGCAATAAATCCATCATGAATTACTGGATTATATCCCCAAGTTGATTCTAATAACCACACAAAACCTAAAATCAAAAAAGTTGAAACAACTGTTTTAATTCCAAATTTTGGGCCTAAAATCCAAGTTCCAATTAATAGAAGAGGAATATCCATACAAAAAGCATAGTAGCTAATTTTCCAAGGCCAAAGTGTGTTGAACACATTGGCAAGACCATAAGTTCCGCCAGGAGCCAAGCGATATGGGTTAACAAACATTACATCTCCGGCAGCAAATAAGAAGCTACCAACCAGAATAAGAGCATATGCCTTAATCCATTGTTTTGAAAACAATTTTTCATTCTTTTGTGTCGTCATATTTCTTTAATCGTATTTATTGATTTAAAAGTTTGCAAAGATAGTAAAAAAACCAGAGAGCCAAATTCTAAGGCATTATTGAGCGAAAATTACTCCGGTTAATTTTCATTAAACAACAATCAGTCTTATTTAATATAGAATAAGCTTTTAACCTATATTGCTACTATGAAAGGAGATTAATTCAAAATATGTTTTTAATTTAAAGATAAGTATTATCTTTGCACCGTTTTTTAAGCAAGAAAAATTAATTAGACGTGAGAAAGATTTGCACCTTATTATTATTAATCAATTTATTACCTTTATTTTCATTTTCCCAAGATATAAACCCAAAAGTTAGATTAAAATTCGATGCACGATGTGATTTTGAAACTTGGGTTCCAACAAACAAAGACTCCAACACCGTTTCAAGTATTAATGGGAAGTATTTTAACATTATTGTTGATGGAGAAATTAACGAAAAATTTTCATACAACTATCGTCAGCGTTTTTCAATAAATGCAGTTGATAATTTTCAATTGGCAGGTAAAGAAAACATGAGTAATTTTCATTCCATTGATTGGGCTTATTTAAATTATAAAATGAATGATGCCTTAACTCTTTCTGCAGGGAAGCAAGTTGTAATGATTGGAGGATGGGAATATGATTATGCTCCAATTGATCAATATTTTTGGTCAAATTTCTGGAATAATGTTTATTGTTATGAACTTGGAGCTATGATTAACTATACAAGTCCAAACAAAAATCATAATATTGGATTCCAAATATCCAACTCTCCTTTCTCAACCAAAAACTTTTCAAGTCTATATTCATATAATTTGATTTGGTATGGCAATATGGACTGGTTTAAAACCATCTATTCAACAAATATGGTTGAATATGAAAAAGGACATTTCATTAACTATATAGTTTTGGGGAACAAGTTCAACATTGGCAACTTTTCTTTGGAACTTGATTTAATGAATAGAGCTTCATCTGAGCAAAGCAATTTCTTTTCCGACTATTCCATTATTGGAAATGGAATTTATAATATAAATAAGAAGTTAAGAGTATTTGCTAAAGCTGGGTACGACCAAAACAAAGCACAAAATCCTCATGAATTATTTGTTTATGATAGATATGTTTTCCCTGGAACAGAATATTTATTTTATGGAATTGGATTGGAATATTTCCCTATAAAAGACAAAAAAGATGTTCGTATTCATGCCTATTGGGCAAGTAATAATGCTGATGTACAATACAACACATTTAATATTGGTCTTCGTTGGCAAATGAAAGTATTAGAAAGATAATAATTGAATAAAATATAAATTATGAATTTTAAATCATTAAAATTTCTTACAAAAAGAAGAATAGAAGCAGGTATTTTTCTTATAATCTTCTTTGGTGTATTTAGTTATATTGGCAATATAATGGGATTGCCAAATATGCTTAATACAATCATGCAAACATCTTATCATCTTTTGCTTGAAACAGTACTATATATTATGGGTATCACTGTTCTTTCAGGTGCGTTAGGTAAATTATTAACTGAGTTTGGAGTGGTTCGTTTGATTGAAGTTATGCTAAAACCCCTTATGAAACCATTGTATAATTTGCCAGGAGTGGCAGCATTAGGAGCTGTTCTTACTTTCCTTTCAGATAATCCTGCAATTATATCTCTTGCAAAAGACAAGAATTTCAGTCAATATTTTAAGAAATATCAATTAATATCTCTTACAAATTTTGGAACAGCTTTTGGAATGGGATTAGTTGTTATTATTTTTATGGCAGGCAGAGGACATCTTTCAGCTGCTTTGATTGGATTGGTTGGAGCTGTTGTTGGAAGTATTGTTTCAACAAGAATAATGCAAAAAATGACAATTAAGAAATATCCTGAATTAAAAACTGAAAATGTTGTTGGAGGAGATGAACAACAAATCTCCTTTAAATCAGAAGGTAGTATATTCTTAAGAACTCTAAACGCAATTCTTGATGGAGGGAAAACAGGAGTGGACTTAGGACTTGCAATTATTCCTGGTGTATTAATCATATCAACTTTTGTTATGATGCTTACTTTTGGACCTTCAGCAACTGGATACACTGGTCAAGCTTATGAAGGAATTGCAATATTACCTTATCTTGCAGGAAAGATAGGATTTGTATTTGAATGGCTATTTGGTTTTACAAATCCTGAATTAGTTGCATTCCCTATAACATCTCTTGGAGCTGTAGGAGCTGCACTTGGTTTGGTACCAAAATTTCAAACTGCAGGATTAATTGATGCTAATGCTATTGCCGTATTTACAGCAATGGGAATGTGTTGGAGTGGATATTTAAGTACTCACACTGCAATGTTGGATTCTCTTGGTTATAGAAAATTAACTGGAACTGCAATAATATCACATACAATTGGAGGACTTTGTGCAGGTATAGCAGCACACTGGCTTTTTGTACTAATAAGCTTATTCTAATTGAATAAGCTTATTAATTGTTTAAAGCAATAAGGCATTCCTTTAAACTATCTTCCCAATGTGGAATAGATATATTCAAGTATTTTTTTGTTGAATCTTTATCTAAAACACTATAAACAGGTCTTTCTGCTGGAGCAGGATAATCCTTTGAAAGAATTGGATTAACCTTACAAATAAGTCCGTTAAGCTCCATTATCTTTTTTGCAAAATCATACCAACTACATACTCCTTCATTACTATAATGAAGGATTTCTTTTGTTGAAGAATTTGATTGAATAAGAGCCTGCATTATCGCCTTTGCCAAATCTTTTGCATAAGTTGGAGAACCTATTTGGTCGTAAACAACATTTAGGTTTTCTTTCTCTTTACCCAAACGTATCATTGTTTTAACAAAGTTATTTCCATATTCAGAATATAGCCATGCTGTTCTGATTATGGTGTAGGAATTGGCAAATTCTTGAATAAACTTCTCCCCTTCCAACTTAGTTTTCCCATAAACTGATTTTGGGAAAGTTGCTTTATTTATGGGAGAAATAGGAGTATTATTTGTATTGTCAAAAACATAATCAGTTGATATATGAATTAGATGTATATTTCTTTTTGAAGCTTCAATTGAAAGAAGTTTTGGAGCATTTGCATTTAAGTTAAACGCTTTTTCTTCTTCTGTTTCAGCTTTATCTACTGCTGTATAAGCTGCACAATTTATTATTGCAAATATTTTATGTGAATTTAAAAACCTAACAATACTTTCTTCTGAGCAAATATCCAATTCTTTATAATCAGTAAAATGGAACTTATATTCTGGATAGTTTGAATGAATTTCCTTTAAGCAAGAGCCAAGTTGTCCATCTGCTCCTGTAACTAATATTTCTTTCATATTCTTTTTATTTTATCCCAATCCCTTCGTAATAGAAACCTAACTCTCTCATTTCTTTTGCATCATAAATATTTCTTCCATCCAAAAGAACCAGTTCTTTCATTAAGTCTTTTACTCTTTCCCATGAAGGCAAACGAAATTCTTTCCATTCTGTCAATAGCAAAAGAGCATTAGCATTTTCCAATGCTTCATAAGGGTCATTGCAATATTCTATTTTAATATTTGGTAAACGTCTTTGAGTTTCTTCCATTGCAATTGGGTCATAGGCTCTAATTGTGCAACCTGCTTTTGAAAGTGCTTCAAGAATATATAATGAAGGTGCTTCTCTCATATCATCTGTTTCTGGCTTGAATGATAAACCCCAAATTGCTATAGTTTTCCCTTTCAAATCAGGATAAAAGTTTTTTAGTTTATGGAAAAGGACAAGCTTTTGTTCATCATTTCTTTCTTCTGCTGCTCTAATAACTTTCAATTCAATATCATTTTCTAATCCAGTTTTATATAGAGCTTTAACATCCTTAGGAAAACAAGAACCTCCATAACCAATTCCTGAATAAAGAAACTTACTTCCAATTCTTGGATCGCTACCAATACCTTTTCTAACCATTGATACATCTGCCCCTACCTTTTCGCAAAGATTTGCAATTTCATTCATAAAGCTAATCCTAACAGCAAGCATTGCATTGGCTGCATATTTTGTCATTTCAGCAGATGGGACATCCATATAAATAATATTATGTCCGTTAAGAGTGAAAGGCTTGTATAGTTTATCCATCAAATCTCTTGCTCTTTCAGACTCAACTCCAACCACTATTCTATCTGGGAACATAAAATCCTTAATTGCATTTCCTTCTTTCAAAAACTCAGGATTTGAAGCTATATCAAAATCTATTTTCTTTCCTCTTTTATCCAATGCGTCTTGAATTGCTTTCTTAACTTTTTGAGCTGTTCCAACAGGAACAGTACTCTTGGTAACAACCAAACAATAATTATTCATGTTCTCTCCAACCTCTTTAGCAACATTCAAAACATATTTCAAATCCGCACTACCATCTTCATCAGAAGGTGTTCCAACAGCACTAAAAACAACATCAACTCCTTCCAAAGAATCTTTTAAAGAGGTTGAGAAACTAAGCCTTTTCTTAGCAACATTTCTTTCAATCATTTCATCCAATCCAGGCTCATATATTGGGGAAATACCTTTTTTCAAGTTATCTATTTTTGTTTTATCGATATCAACACAAGTTACATCAATGCCCATCTCTGCAAAACAAGTTCCAGTAACTAAACCTACATATCCAGTTCCTACAATTACTGTTTTCATATATCAATTATATTTATTTATTATTAATTCTGAATTGCAAATATCTGAAATTTATAAAAGAAATACAAGAAAAATTTTAGAAAAGAATAATATAAAACATAAGACTAATATTTTTATAAGAGATAACTATCTCTATCTCCCACAATAACTATCCTAACTTCCAAAGATAACTATCTAAACCTCCCGAGATAACTATATAAGAGACAGGAAAACGCCTATTTTGGATGAGAAAACGCCTATTTTCAATTGAAAAACGACGTTTTCTGATAAAAAAACGTCGTTTTTTGACCCTATGATAACTATCGTGGAGAAACAAGATAGTTATCTTGAGGCTGTGAAATCTTTTAATAATTCTAAACTATGGCTAAAACTTACCGCTCAACCATCTTACCAAATCATTACCATTTGCATAAATCAAAAGGGCAAAAAGCAACACCATTCCAACAATTTGAGCTCTCTCCAAGAATTTATCTCCTGGCTTTTTACCTGTAATAATTTCCCAAAGTGTAAACATAACATGTCCTCCATCCAAAGCAGGAATTGGTAGAATATTCATAAAAGCTAAAATGATTGAAAGAAATGCAGTCATATTCCAGAAAAGTTGCCAATTCCAAGTTTCAGGGAATAAATTACCAATTGTTCCAAAACCTCCAAGAGATGAAGCACCTTCTTTTGAGAATACAAACTTGAATTGCTTAACGTAATTTACCAAACTTTCAACTCCTTGAGAAATTCCAGCAGGAATTGATTCAAAAAATCCATATTCAACCTTTTTGGTTTTGAACATTAAATAAGGATTCTTTGCCACTGCTCCAATCTTACCATTTTCATCAAGAGTAAAATTAGAAGTCATTTCTTTACCATTACGATAATAACCTAATGTAATAGGTTTTGATTTATGTTTTGCAATTTCAACAACAAAATCGGTAAAAGCAGGAGTTATAACTCCATTTATTGAAACAATACTGTCTCCTTCCTTCATTCCATTCTTCTGAGCAATTGAGCCTAAGGCAAAATTATCAATTACAAATGGGAAACGAGGAACTGCAAATTGTTTTGCTTCTGCAGCGATGATTTGTTTAGAAAAGTCATTTGGTAAATTAATTTTTACTATTTCATCACCTCTTTTAATTGTACAACTATTATGTTCATCTAAAAGCAATTTTTCAACTGCTTCCGACATTTCACTTACTGGTTTTGCATTAACAGCAAGTATTATATCTCCATTTTGGAATCCATTCTTCAAAGCCACTTCTGTATAGTCGTAACCCATAGTAGCATTTTGCAATGGAAGAGTTTCTTCTCCCCAAATGAAAAGAATCATTGAGAAAATAATCAATGCTCCAATGAAATTCATTATAACACCACCCAAAACAATAAATAATCTTTGCCAAGCAGGTTTAGAACGATATTCCCAAGGTTGAGGTTCAGAAGAAAGTTTATCTGCAGAAGTTGTGTTTTCGTCAATCATACCTGCAATTGAGCAATATCCTCCCAATGGAACCCAACCTATGCCCCATTCAGTGTTTTCTTTATTTTCTTCAAAGCTTTCAGGAGACTTTCTACTAAACCAACTTAGTTTCCATTTTCCATCAATTTTCTTAGCTCTGAGAATTGAGAAATAGGGATTAAAAAATAAATAGAATTTCTCTACTCTGGTTTTAAAAAGTCTTGCAACAAAATAGTGTCCTAATTCATGTATAAATACAAGTAGTGATAGTGATAGTAATAATGCTAAAATTTTCATTTTCTATGTTTGTAATATTATTTTATTCTTATTTTAAAAGTATTGAGCTTAATTCATCTCTAACTTCTTTATCTGTTTCAAAAAAGTCATTAACGTTAGCTTTTGCAATAAAATTGTATTTACTCATTGCATTAGCAATAATTTCTGGTATTTCTAAAAATCCCAAATCTCCTTTAAGGAAAGCCTCTACCGCAATTTCATTTGCAGCATTCATAATTGTTGGCATATTTCCTCCTTTTTCAATTGCCTGATAGGCTAAGTTAAGGCAAGGAAATGTTTCTGTATCTGGTTTTAGAAAACTTAGGTTTGGATAATTAAATATGTTGAATTTCGGAAAATCTGTTTTTAATCTTTCTGGATAAGTAAAAGCATATTGTATTGGTAAACGCATATCTGCCAAACCCATTTGTGCTTTTAAAGAGCCATCTTCAAACTCTACCATAGAATGAACAACAGATTGAGGATGAACAACAGTTTCAATCTTTTTAATATCTAAATCAAATAACCATTTGGCTTCAATTACCTCCAATCCTTTATTCATTAAGGTTGCTGAATCAATTGTAACCTTATTACCCATTACCCAATTTGGATGATTTAATGCTTCTTTTGGGGTGATATTTCTTAACTGATCTTTTGTTTTCCCTAAGAAAGGACCTCCAGAGGCAGTAAGTATAATTTTTTCAATTGGATTGTAAAACTCTCCAGCCAAACATTGAAAGATTGCTGAATGTTCTGAGTCAACAGGAATTATCGGTACTTTATTTTCAATAGAAAGCTTGGTTATCAATTCCCCTCCAACAACTAATGTTTCTTTATTGGAAAGAGCAATTGGCTTTTTTGCTTCAATTGCCTTAATGGTTGGTTTAAGCCCAGCAAATCCAACAATAGCAGTAAGAACAATATCAATTGTTTCCATTTGAACAATATCCTCCAATGCTTCTTGTCCAGCAAATACTTTAATATCGGTTGAAGAAAGAGCTTCTTTTACTTTTTGATATTGACTCTTGTCTGCAATAACAACTGCATTTGGGTCAAATTTTAGAGCTTGTTCAATTAATAAATCAGCTTGTTTGTTTGCAGTAAGTACTTCAACGCATAGCTTGTCTTTATGATGTTCTATTACTTCTAAGGCTTGTCTTCCAATTGAACCTGTTGAACCAATAATGGCTACCTTCTTTTGTGTCATAAGTTAAGTGAGTTATTGTTTTCTTTTGGTTAAGATTCTTTTTTATCCTCTTCTAATGTATGTTCCCCACATTAATTTTTTTCTGATTGCAGAAAAGAAACTTTGATTATTCATTCTAATCAATTTAAGTTTAAAATCAGCTTTCTTTATCTCCACACTAAAAGGAGATAATGCAGAAACACATTGAGAATCTACATAAAGAAGTAAATTTTCATTCGATTCCTTTACTTCCAATCTAATATTTGAACTGTCTGGAATTATTATAGGTCGAAAAGTTAAATTATGAGGACAAATTGGAGTTATTCCAATACAAGAAGATTTTGGAGATATAATTGCACCTCCTGCACTCATATTATAGGCTGTTGAACCTGTTGGAGTAGTAATTATTACCCCATCGGCAGTATAAGTTGCAAGAAACTCCTCATCAATATAAATTGAAATATCTAATAAATCTCCAGCCTTTGCAGAGCGAAGACAAATATCATTTAAAGCAAACTTGTTGTTAATATTTAATTTTAAATCATCAACATTTAATATAGAATGATTTTCAATTTCATATTTCTTAGCTTCTAATTCTTCCAAAAGAGTGGAAATCCCATCTCTACCAACAGAGGTTAGAAAGCCAAGATGTCCAATATTAATTCCAAGAATTGGTATTTGAGAATTGCCAACAATTGGCAGGGTATCAAGCAATGTTCCATCTCCCCCAAGAGAAAGAAGTATATCTACCTCCTTAACCAATTCTTCTTTACTTGTGAAAAACTTAATTGGCTTTTTGAAAACTATTTTATCAACTATTTTCTGATAAAAATCTTCATGTATAAATATATATTCATGACTTTGTTCAATGATTGAAATTAAACTTTGGACATAAATAATATCCTCTTCCTTAGGAGTTCTTCCGTATAAGGCAACTCTCATTTTAATCGAGTATTAATTTATTTTAGTGATATCAACATCCATACTTTCGCAAGGATTATTGCAAACTAAGACACAGTTTTCACAACTTGATAGTTCTCCATGCAAACGTCTTTTGATAATATCCTGCAACTTGTCTTTTAACTCTTGCAATGAAGCTTTTGAAAGCACTTCATTACAGAAAGC
>JADLKP010000314.1 GCA_016838945.1 Methanobrevibacter sp. | reverse complement strand
TTTAATAATATTTATTAATAAGTATTTAATATTTGATAATAGTATTTAATAATATTTATTAATAAGTATTTAATATTTGATAATAGTATTTAATAATATTTATTAATTATATTTATAAATTTAATGTTTTTCAACAGTTTTATTATATCATTTTTAAAATTTTATAATGTTCTTGTTTTATTTTTACAAAATTATGATTAGTTTGCAATTTATAATTCCTTCATTTTTCTATCGATTTGATTAAGGAATTTGTTGTTTTTAAATTCCTCTGCAGTGCTGAACATGGAACCTCCGTAAATCTCTTCCTGCATTCTTTGGACTGCTAAAGAAGCTTCTTGTGCAGTTTCTACTCTTTGAAGGATTCTGCGGTCTTTCACTTTAACTGTTTTTCCACAGGTACATTTTCTTGTAGCCCTTCCTTTCTTTGCATAAAGGACCCTTCCACAGTCGCATCTAAATATTAAATACATAGTTAACCTCAATTATTTTAAATTTTTTTAAAGATCAATTTTCTTTCGCAGTTAAGTAATTATTATCCTCCGAATATCTTCATGAACAAGGGAATAAATACTTTGGATGGCAATATGATAAGGGTTGCTATACTTACTCCTAAGTTGGTTCCAACAACTACTAGCAATATTCTGATGATATTGTTGTTCCATAGGTCTCTAAAGCTTTCAATATTTCCTAAATTGTTGATGTCCTGTTTTCTCACATGTCTGAATTTAGCTTCTGCAAGGCCTGAGAACCATCCTGCAGCAAGCAACGGGTGGATAATTGTTAGCGGAGCAACCAATCCTCCAATTAGTGCAGATTGGATTTTGGAACCGGAAAGAATTGAACCTATGAATCCCATAATCATACTGATTACAATGAACTGTTCGATATCTCCTTCTATTTGAATACCATTCATCCAAGCAAGAAAAAATATCGCTACAAATGAAATAGGGATTAAGGCCAAAATGATCTTAATCCAAGGAATTCCTCCTTTTTTGTTCATGCTATTTAATTCGGAGTAGCTTGGCAAGGTTTCAGGGTGGTCAAGGTATTCCATTATTCCTTCCCTATGTCCTGCACCTACAACTGCTATTACCCTATCCTCTGGGATTCCCAATATTCCTTTTGCAAGGTATGCATCCCTTTCCTTAACAAGGGCAGTGTATGCTCCAGGTGAGATTTCCTTAAAGTATTCCATTGCTTGGTCTATATTGGATTGTTCCTTCAACTCTTCGATGTTTATCTCCTCTTCATCTGAGGAGAATAATGAGCCGACAATTCCGTATACGAATTTTAGCTTTTCCCAGGTGCTCATGCTGTTCAATACCCTTTGAAGTGTGATATTGATGTCTCTGTCAATCAATGCAATTCTGCATCCGATCTCTTCAGACGCTTCGATTGCACCAATCATTTCAGCACCAGGCTTTATGTCAACATCTTCGCCAATCTTATTTTGCATATAGGAAAGAAGAGTTGTAACCAGGAAAACACCAACTTTGTTTTCTTTGATTATTTTAGTAATATGGATTGTATCATCTTCTACGACACCATTCCTTTCATTCATCAATCTTTGGTATCGTCCTCTATCTAATTCAATAGCAACCACATCAGGTTGTTCTTCTAAAATAGCTGCTCTTACCTCATCTACACTATTTTGAGACACGTGTGCAGTTCCTATAATTTTTAAACATTCTCTAATCATTAGATAATCCTTCTTTAAATGTTTTATTCAGCATTAAAATTTTTCTAATTATATTTTACTAGTTTTATTAGTTTCACTAGTTTTACTATTTTTATTAGTTTTATTAGTTTTATTAGTTTTATTAGTTTTATTAGTTTTATTAGTTTTATTAGTT
>JADLKP010000036.1 GCA_016838945.1 Methanobrevibacter sp. | reverse complement strand
TAAGAAAAAAGACAAATATAAAAAATAAAAATTTAAAAAATAATCATTCATTTGAAGAATATTCATCTGCAGAATCCTTATTGAACTCACTATTCTTATTCATTATCCATTTTTTCCTTGAATAATAGCTTAAGGGATTATTTATCTTAGCACAATCCTTATTTTCCTTACAAAGTTGAGGCAAGTGCATCTTAATCTTTTCACAGCTCATAGGAGTGTACCATTTGGTTTCTCCCTCATTTTCAAGACTTACTTCCTCATGCATTCCAAATCCTAATTTTGAAATGATGTTGATCTTCTCTTGAGGTTGGTCTTCAAACAAAGGAGGAGTACAATTGTCTGCTGCCTCATATATCAATGGCAAGATCTCATTCAATGTGATGTTGAGGTTTGCATCAATGTCAGATACCTTTACAGTCCTATCTGAACCAAAGATGCCAGGATACAATCTTGCATATGAAACAAATGATGTTAAAAGAAGCACAATTGCATCATTTCTTCCGCCAGAGGAAACTCCATCAACAGTATTGGCTATGCATGGCGGGAACGCTTCCCTGACAAGCTTGCCAATTTCCATATTGCCAAAAGCTCCCCCACTGGCATAATAAGTGCTGTATTTAGCTAATGATTCTGTAATTGTCTCATCAAGCATTTCGCCTAATTCCACAATAGCTGGATGCATTTCAACAATTGCCAATTGACTTTGAATGGATTTGATGTAATCCTCAGTATTTTGCATAAGCAATTTAGTTAAAATAAGCTCCCTGAGATTGTCTCCAATCAAGATGTCATATACCCTATCTGGAGACCTGTCACTGAATGCATCGCCAAATGAATAGATAAACTGTTCCCTATCCAAAACGATTTCACCGTTTTCCAGAACAAGATCAGTCAAAGATAGTTTCTTGGTTGCAATCAAATCCTTTAAGAAGGACCATTCGATTCCATCCTGAATGAGCAGATCACTTAAGATTTCTTCCACAAGCTCTTTTTTATCAGATGAAGGAAGCTTGGTTATTCTATCTTCAACCATCAATCCTTGAGATTCCACAAATAACTTTACCTCACGGGAACCTGGCCTAAACTGATTTGCAATAGCTTGTGCCAATATATGGAAAACTATGGTGTCATATTCAGCAATCTCTTCATTGAAAAAGTAAGCATAATCATTTGGATTGAAATCCTTATTGTTTTTACGTTCAATATACCATTTAATTCTGTTTAGAGCTAAATCAACAAGATTTTCAGGAACAACTTCCTGATTGGAAATGGTCTGACGATTGGTATGAATAACAATATCCATTAAATCATCATTATGTGAGGATATCTCTTCCAATCCACCTAATCCCCTTACAATATTTCTTCCTTCTTCAGATAAGGGATTTAAATATGAGACTAAAACCATGATTTTACTCCAAAACTCTTCAATGATTAAAAATAATTTTTACACGTTTACATATAATACTATAACTTAATATTTTAAATAAGTTTTTATAATGAAATTATATTAGGAATGTTTATTAAATGAATGAAAAATAACGAAATTGCCATCACATTAAAAATAATAAGTTAAATTATTAAAATCTTGTAAAATTCTATTTAAATTAAAAAATAACAATTATATCAAAGTATTGACTTAAAATATTAACAAATATTTATATAAAAGTAAAATAAATATAATATCTATGGATTCAAAAGGAATAATAAATTTAAAGCTTTTATTTTGCACATTAATTATAATTTTATTGCTTATTATAAATTTTCCAATGATAGATCAAAATTTAAGTTCAAATATTGAAATCGAAGAGAATAGCGAAGGCAGATTCTTATTGAATCATATTTCAGAATCAATAAATGAGGTTAATTCTAAAGGATATGGATTCAATAAAAAAATCAAATTGCCAGAATCAATTAATAAAAACTATTACTCAGTAATTGTAAAGAACAATGAAATTATAATTGAATTCAACAATAAAAAAGGAAAATCCCAAATCACCCCAATAAATCTTGTAGATGCAAACAACAAAACAATGGAGAGTGTACAATTATTTAAGGGAAGAACTTATCTGATTGAAAAGAGACTGATAAATGACAACAAAACCCATATAATCAATCAAAGTTCGATTGAAATTAGACAAATAGAATGATAAATGATGGAGAAATTAGGAAGATGGATAAAAAAGGCCAAATGACAGTAGAATTGATATTGCTGGTGAGTTTTGCAATTATAACAGCAATTATTCTTGCCAATGCAGTGATGGACAGCAATGAATTGAATATGGCAATGGCCTCAGCAAGAATGGGAGCTTACGAAGGAATATCATCAAATGGATTGGCAATTTACCCAAAAGAATCTTATGACAACTATTCAAAGGACCCTAAAAAGCAATCCATGATGAGGGAAAAAAGCATAAAAATAGTTAGAATCACAGAGACAGATAAAGGTAAAGACAATTTCAATAGAACAAGAATACAATTAAAGATCTATGCATCCTGTCCAAATCTCAAAACAAAGGAAGAAAAGGAATCTGTAGGAGACCGTATTAATTACAATGTTAGAAAAAGCATTACAAATTCATTTAAAACTGAAAATATAACAAATAAACTGTTCAATCCTGCATTTTCAAACAAATATAGTTTTACAACCGCTAATGTGGTTTGGGTTTAAAAAGCAGCATAAAATAGAAATGGATAAAGAAATGATAAAAAAAATGATAAAATAAATAAAAATAAACTAAAATCAGATAAAAAAAAATGAATAAATTCATAAAAAACGTGAAAAAAGTTAAAGGCAACATAGAATGAAAAATTCATCCATTAACCTAAATAATAGAAATAATCTTTTAGATGGATAAATTGAGCAAATGTCTGATTGTGAGTGACACCAGGCATTAAAATAGCTACAATTATTCCAAGTATGCCAAATAAAATGCCAATACCCCAAATCATCATTACAGCTGTCTTTTCATCAACGGGCTTTCTTAAGACCAATCTGATTAAGGATTTAAATCCTTGCTCAGGCCTTACCAATTTTCCATCCTCATTCAATTCAGTAGGCTTATGCTGTTGTCTTTCCATAACTCCTGCACTGTAGAACTTGAGAGCAGCATCTATGATATTCGGTAAAAGAACAATGAAAGCAATCAATTTAACCCTACCGATGAATGCAATAGCTGCAATTGTAGCACCTATAATAAGAGTTCCTGTATCTCCGGGGAAAACCTTTGCAGGATACATATTGTAATAAAGGAATGCAATTAAGGTACCCAACATACTCATACTGATAATAGCTACATCATATTTGCCTAGAATAATGCAGCTGATGGTAAGAGCAGTCATTGAAATGACCCCTAAACCAGATTCGATACCGTTTAAACCTGCAAGCATATTGGTTAAATTGGAACAGACTGAAACGGCTATTGGAATCATGATCATATACAAAAGGCCGACATTAGGTGGTGCAATCCACCATAATGGAATACCTGCCAAAAACAATAAAAATAACTTTTCTTTAGATGACAAAACAATTAAGTCATCTACCATACCTACCATTCCAACAAGAAGAACTACAACAAGAACAACGGTAAGTTGGAAAGTCAATGTTGGGAAAAGAATGATTCCTGTAAAGATTCCTATAATAAAACCAAATATTATTCCCATACCACCCATTTCAGCTACAATAGGTCTGGATGACTTATGAATATCTTTTCCTATAATCTCAGCTTGCTCCAACTTGCGAATAAGCCAAGGCATAACTAAACGAGTACTGATAAATGATAATATCCCACAAAGAAGTGCAATTACAACAAGAGGCAAAGTGGGAATTGAAATTAGACTAGACATATTTTCACCAAAACATTATTAAAAATATCTAAAAATTGCAAATACGAATTTTAAGTTTTACTAAACTAATTTAGTTTATATTATTTATAATAAATAAACTTTTTATAAAAATACAGAAAATTTATTAAAACTATAAAAATTACAGGTTGGAAAAATAGAAAATAAAAATAGAAAAATTAGAAAAATAGGAAAAAACCATATCCAAACAAATCCGAAATCACTTCTTATTCAAAATGTAGTAAACTGATCTGACAGGAATATTTAACTCATTGGAAATTTCCTTAGGCTTAAACCCTTCCTCTTTCATGGATTTGACCTTCAATCTGCATTCATCATCATACTTTTTCTTATAATGCTTTACATTAATCCTATCAAAGTGTTTGGATTTGATGTATTCTACATTTGAAACAGGCATTTCCAATAAGGATGCAATCTTCTTTGAACGCTTTCCTTCGTTGAATAAATCAATTACCTGATTTATTTGAGTTTTAGAATATTTTTTTTTACCCCAATTATACTTCACTTCAATAGAGACCCCTTGTTCTTCTAAAGCTTTAATATAAATAGGAGAAATTCTATTATAAATGCTCATAGGGCATGTAATTCTCTTTAAAGAAGGGTAATTGTCCAACAGTTCAATGATTTTTCTTGAAGTCAATTGAGTAGATATATGCACTTCAACCGCATTTATATCATAATCCCTGTCCCCTTCCAAAGGCCTTTCATCAAAGATGTCAAGTTCTTCCTTGGATTCGGAATCCAGATTGTCAAAATCAATATCATCTTCAAAATCATCAAATTCTTCGTATTCATCGTCAAAGTCTTCAAAATCATCGGAATCATCATACTCGTATTCGTAATCATCATCCCAATCATCTTCAAAATCATCATCGAAATCATCAAAGTCTTCAACCATGAAAAACACCTTTTTAAATTCAAAAGAAATGAAATTAGATTTGCACCAAAAAACAACTAATTCACTTAAGATTTATTCTTTACCAAATCAATGAAATCTCTGGAACGTTTGGTATTTGGTTTCTTGATTCCCTTCATATTCGCTATTTCACGTTTAATGCTCTTTTCACCAACTTTAAATGCATATGAAACATCCTTAATGCCATAATTGGAATTTGTGAATACAATAGCTGGACCTAAAGCCGCATAATTCAACTTGATGTTCAAGTTCTTGATGTTACCTTCAAACTTGAATTTTTTATGAAGCAGCAAGTCCATATCAGGAACAGCTAAAATATGTTCCTTTTCCTTATCCTGCAAGAGCTTAACCACTTGAGTGTGTGGATTCTGGAATACCTTACGCTGTTGCCTATCGATATCTCCACGAATGTATGGGAAAGGTGAGCCGTAACGCTTACGCCTATCTTGAGAAGTGCATAGATAATATTTGGAAATATCCCAAAGAATCAAGGTTGGAGCAATATCCGCAAAGATTTTGCTTTTGATCTTATCCCTTTCCTTTAAATCCTTTTTCAATTTCCTGTCCAAATGACCTAATTTATCTATAAGGCCTAATTCTTCCAAGGACTTGTCTATCTTATCGCTTCTCCAGTCCTCCAAATCAGCAGAATCGATAAATTCAGGTGTTTCCAAATTGACAGAATATATTATCTCATCATAGATTTTGAGATTATCCAAATCCTTGATCTTTTCCTCAAAGATCTCATCTGCGTGGCGTTCTGCAATGTCTTCAGCATGCTTTACATAAGCTAATGCCAAATTGGTGCATGTATGCTTATCATTTATTATTGTAGGCTTGGTCCTATGGAATTCCAATCTTTCAATACGAACTCCCTTACCAAATCTTCTTCGGACTTCATCTTCATAGCTATCTGCAAATTCACTGTCAAGAGGCACCCTTTTGGTGATGGTTCTTCCGTTTTCCTTATATTTTACTATAGGTGTGACTGTTTTGACAACCCCTTTTCTCTGTTGCTTTAAAATATTTAAAACTCTTTTGAAGGATTCTCTGCCCCAACTTGTCAATCCAGACATCAAAACCATATAATTTCCGGATAATGGAAGATATGGAATTATCTCCAACCTGTGAATTCCAGAATGATTGATTCTAAATTCAAAATCTTCACTACCGCATTTGCAAACTTTTCCAGCATCCAAGAAACTGCTGACACGATAGGATTTGCCACATTCCTTGCATCTGATTTTTGCATACTCCTCCAAATTGCCTAAAGCAATCCTATGAGCGGAAATCGCATATTTTACCCTGTCAAAACTATTTTTCTTGGCTGATGCAGTGTTTCTGAAGATTTGATTGTAGCGGCTGATTTCACCTAATTCCTCTAAATCGACATCATCCCTTTGGCGTGAACCATAACGATTCAATGATCTGAATGGAGCGGTATAACCCCTTTCATCCATATTCTCTTTCATGTCCTGAAGCTTATCCAAATTACCTTTAAGAAGTTCAAAGATTTCTAAAAAGGACTCTAAATCCTTAAAATCCTCTTTAAGATTAGTCAAATCTAATCTTTCCTTCTCAATTTCATTTAAAAACTTCTCAGACTCTGTTATCATCAATGATTCATCCATAATATCACCGTGAGGACTTATATAAATTCGCCGCCAAGAATTTATACATCAGGAATTATTAATTAACTTGCTTTAATAAAAATCTTTGCACTTTTCTTGAATATCTCTCTTAAGATAAAAAAATGAAAAAGACCAATTTATAAGCAATTCGCCGATTTCAATCAATTTGAAAAAGACAACTTACATTAACAATTCGCCGATTTCACAATCATCAGGAGTTAAGATAGCTGCACTTTCAGTAGCCATAATCATTCCTTCAGATTTTTCACCCATTAATTTAGCTGGTTTTAAATTGGTTACAACAGGCACTTTTTTGCCGATTAAATCTTCAGGAGCGTATCTTTTACCTAATCCGGCAACCACCTGAATGGTTTTGTCTCCAATATCAATTTGAGTTTTCAATAATTTATTTGATTTTTCAATCTTTTCACATTCTAAAATCTTACCGATTTTGATTTCCACTTTTGCAAATTCATCAATGCTGATTAAATCCATTTTTTCACCTTCATCTTTAGACTCTTTACTCTTCTTGTCATCCTTTTTATCATCTTCAGATTCGTTTTCTTGATTCTCCAAATTCTTGTATAATTTTTCTTTTTGCTCTTCAATCACATTATCTTCAATCTTTTTGAATAATGGTTTAGCCTTGTTGATTTCATGGCCGGTTTCCAAAAAGACCTTAGCGTCATCCCAAGCGTTTTCAGTTGGAATGTTGATTATTTCACAGATTGCATCTGCCTTGTTTGGAATATAAGGTTTTAAGAGCACAGCCATTGCCTTACATAATTGATTGGATAAGTATAAGCAGTTTGAAGCCTTTTCCATATCTTCTTTTACAGCTTTCCATGGCTCTTGGTCATTGAAGTATTTGTTACCCTTTTTGGCAGTCAATATGATTTCAACCAATCCTTCCCTGAATTTCATCTCAGAAATCAATTCACCTACCTTATCCGGCAATTCCTTGATTGCTTGTTCAAATTCCAAGTCAGCTTCACTTGGATTCTTATATTCCGGAACCTTTCCGTCAAAGAACTTCTTGGTGAAGGTGAATGTTCTGTGGAGGAAGTTGCCGATCACATCTGCCAATTCATCGTTTACTCTTCTTTGGAATTCATCCCAGGAGAAGTCTGTGTCCTTATTCAAAGGAGCGTTGATTGTAAGGTAGTATCGGAGTAGATCTGAATCAAAGTCCTTTACGAAGTCTGCGACCCAAACAACCCAGTTCTTGCTGGTGGACATCTTTCTGCCTTCAAGAGATAAGAATTCTCCTGCAAATATGTCATCAGGCAATTTGCAGTCACGTCCAAGCAACATAGCAGGCCAGAACAATGAGTGGTGGTAAATGATATCCTTACCGATGAAATGAACCACATGGCCGTTCCAATAGTCTTCCCAAGGAATGCCTGTTCTTTTGGACCAAGCTGCAGCAGAGGACATGTAACCAATGAATGCTTCTCCCCATACGTAAATAACCTTGCCTTCTGCACCTTCCAAAGGAACTGGAATACCCCATTTCATGTCACGGGTCATGATCCAATCCTGAAGACCTTCCTTCAACCAGTTTTGAGCATAGTTCCTTACATTTGGAGGCAAGTATGGGTTTGTGCTTATGTATTCTTCAAGAGGCTTTTGGAAATGACTTAATTTGAAGAAATACTGTGTACTGTCACGAATGACTGGAGTGTTTCCACAGGTCAAGCATTTAGGTTCAAGAAGTTCAATAGGGTCCAATGCTCTTCCACAAACTTCACAGTGGTCTCCTCTTGCTTCTGCACCACAGACAGGACAGATTCCTTCAACATATCTGTCTGGCAGGAACTTTTCACAGTATTCACAATAAAGCTGTTGGATGGTCTCCTCATAAATCAAGCCCTTGTCATAAAGGTACTTGAAGAAGTTCTGTGATATTTGATAGTGAATCTTATCAGTTGTTCTTGCAAAGTTGTCAAAGGAAATGTCACAGCTATTAATGTCTTCTACAATCATGTCATGGTAACGTTTTGCAACTTCAATAGGCTCTTTGCCTTCAGCATCTGCCTTTACTGCAATAGGAGTACCATGCTCGTCAGTTGCACATACCATCAATACATCATTTCCAGCCATACGATTGTATCTTGCATAGATATCCGCTGGAATGTAAGTGGATCTTAAATGCCCTAAATGACATGGCCCATTTGCATATGGAAGTGCACATGAAATAAATATTTTAGTCAACTAAATCCTCTCCAATAAATATTATAGTATTTTTGATTAATTTTTAAATGCTTTTATAAATATGAATTGATTTTATAAATGATTATTATAAAAGATTTATCATTATATTGTATATTTACAATACTATAAATAAGTAGTGATTTTTATAAAAATAGTACAAAAATAAAAATTAAGTGTTGCAAATAGAGTTAAAAAAATTAAAAATAAGAATAAAAATAAAAAATTATAAGATTTATTTAGGAATTGAAAAAGAATAAGATTAGCTTATTTGCTCTTTTCAACATATTTTAAAACTCTTTCCAATGGAATATCACATTCATTAGAAATCTCTTCAGGACTTTTAAACTTTAAAAGAGCGGGAATCAATTTTTTCTCAGTTTCATCAGCACCTTGCCTCTTACCAATATCAATACCTCTTTCAAATCTATTCGCCATTAATGCATCTCTAAACTGCTCTTCAAATGGCCTTAGTTTTAATTCAGACATAGTAAAACACTTCCTTGCTTTTTCTAATTTATTTTCATCTTTTACATATTTTCCCATCCACAATAAATATGATTTCTCTACAATATATCTTAATTTATTGTCTATAGGAATCTTTTTCAATAAACTTATACACTTTAGTATGCACTCTTCAAATTCCATATTAGTATTAAATTTTGGAAGCCAGATCAAATCAAAGCAATCAAAAACATTCAATTTAATATTTTCATTCATCTTATAAAGAATATCGTTTAATCGAATATTGCCTTCAACTTCTTTTGTAATGAACCAATTTGGATTGAAAAACATCAAATCATTTAAATAATCTACTTTTTTTATAGGTAACGCTCCAGTATAAAAAATGAAGGATGAACATATTTACCGGAATTCGAATGCAGAATCACAGAATATTGATAATTTCTCCTCATTAATCTGGAATTTATGAAGGAATGATGTTCAATATTTATCAAATCTCCATTTAGCCTTTGTCTAACTGAATCCAAGCTTAAATTCTTATAATCCAAAGATATTAACCTATTGTCATATCTGCCGACAATATCATTGAAATTGGTAATGTATTGTGGAAATTCTTCTGTCTCAGACATGCATATGATAAATATCTCATCCTCAACATCAAATCTAGATGGAACTTGAGAGTAATTTGAATTATTTTTCATAATTACCCCCCAAACTTATTATTTAATCTTTAATTTATATTTAAAACTATATAAACCTTTCTTTTTTGATAAAATTAGATTTTAATTATAATTTTTAGTTTACCATATAATATAATAAGTAAATCGTAAAATTAGGACTTATTTGTAAAATTAAAGTTAAAATAAGAAATTATATCCAATTTGAAAAATTATAAAATAAGAAAAATAATGTGAAAATTAGCAAAAATAAAAATTAAACATTGCAAATATGTCAAAATAAGAAAAATAAAAGTTAAACATTGCAAAAAGAATAAAAAAAGAAAAATGAAAAATAAATAAAAAGTTTATTTAGTTATCAAACTTCTTACTTACTTCCTCTACAGCCATTACCAATGGGTCAATAACCATAGACACTGGAGGCGCATATGCAAACTCCATATTGCTCAATTCAAAGCAGGTGAGCTCTTGAGTGATAGCTAAAGTCATTGTATCAATTCTTTCAGCCACCCTTTCCTCTGCAATGATTTGGCATCCAATGATTGTACCGTCTGCATCACAGATGACCTTAACGTTCATCGGCTTTGCATTTGGATAGTATCTTGCCCTTGTCAACGCTTCAACCTTTGCCACAACTGCCTTGATGCTGTTCTGCTGAGCAAAGCTTCTTGTAAGGCCCACTGCACCGAATTCCAATTTGCCCACTTTGGAAACCATTGAATTCAAGACAGGGTTGAATCTGGAACGTTTTCCTGCAAGGGTTTGAGCCAATGTCTTCGCTTGCCTGACGGCAGTGGTACCTAATTGGGAAACTGTATTTGACCTTAATATTGCACTGTAGGACTCTACACAATCACCAACAGCATAAACATCAGGTACGCTTGTTGCCATTCTGTCATTTACAAGCACAGCCCATCTTCCACAGTCACATCCTGCCATTTTAGGCAGTTTAAGCTCTGCCCTTACACCAGTAGCCAAGATGACCATATCTGCATCCGCTTCGGACCCATCTTCAAACACTGCAGTCTTTACTTTGCCGTCTTCACCCTTAAGCTCAGTGATAGGCTGACCAAGCACAACATCAATGCCTTCACTAATCAAATAGTCTGTAATGATCTTAGCCATATCCGGATCTAGGGAACGTGGAACGATTTGAGGCAACATTTCACATAAGGTTACCTTCAAACCCATTTTCTTGAATGCATAAGCTATTTCAATACCGATCAATCCTGCACCTGTAACCAATGCACTTTCACAGTTTTCAGCCCATTCCTTGACCTTCTTACCGTCATCCAAGGTTCTTATCTTGAATACACCATCCAAATCAACCCCTTTCATAGGAGGCACGAATGGACTTCCACCTGTAGCCAATACCAATTTGTCATAGCTCATGGTTTTCTCAGCTTCACCTTTTGTGGAGTAAGTGATTGTCTTTTTAGATGAATCTACTGCAGTGACTTCAGTTTCAAGCATCACATCAATGTTCTTTGCCTTATAATCATCAACAGATCTCATGACGATATCATCAAATGAATGAATCCTGTCAGACAATACGTAAGGAATGGCACAAGGGGAATAGGACACATGATTGTCCCTTGTGAGCACAATAATTTCAACTTCTTTATCTAATCTTCTAAGGTTTGAAGCTGTGGATATTCCTCCAGCTCCTCCACCTACAATAACAACTTTCATTTCCTCAAATCCTAATTGATATTTTTATAGTTAGTTGAATTTTTTATGAACATTCTAATAAATTAATAAAACTTATAAAACTAAAATTAAAGAATGAATTAAAAATTAATATGAATTAGAATATCATATATTTTTTTTCTAAATTATGTTATATATACTTTATTTTATCAAGAATTTTTTATGAAAAAAGATTTGAAAATAAGAAAAAGTTTATAAAAATGAATTGACCTAATGGAAAAAATAATGAAATAAATGAAGAAGAATACAGAAAAATAAAGAAAATTAAAGAAAATAAATGTAAATAAAGAAAATGCATAAAAAATAAATAAAAAATGATAAAAATAAATAAAAAAGAGATTAATATAGATTTCTACGGCTATAAGCCTGATAGAAAATAAATATTCCAACTAAAAGCAATACAAACTGTGGGAATAAAGCATATATGATTAGTGGAATCAATTTCAATTCAGCTAAAATCCAAAGTATTGCATAAATAATAATCACAATACCCAATAACATTAAAACCTTATTTAAAATCTCCCTATAATTATTAGGGAAAGGTCTGCTTCCTCCAGGACCAAATGGCATTTTATCACCTAAAATTTAATAAAACAGTCAAAAATAATTAAATTAAAAAATTTAATAAAAAAATAAAAAATAATTGATTATAAATATTTTACACCATCTTTAGAACCTATAATGACCTTATCAACCATTTCAGTGAATAAACCGTTTTCCACAACTCCTGGAATTGTGTTCAATTCATCTTCCATATGAATCGGGTTTTCGATTTTGCCGAATGCAACATCCAAAATGAAGTTCCCATTATCTGTAATTACAGGCCCATCCTTAGCTTGACCCATTCTGACTTCCACTTTACCCCCCATATCCTCTAAAGCTTTGGTTACAGGATTCAAGGAAGCTGGAATGATTTCTATAGGAAGTGGAAAAGTACCTAAAACATCCACAAGCTTGGATTCATCTGCAATGATCACGAGTTCTTTTGCAGAGTAATCAACTATCTTTTCCAAGGTGTGTGCTGCTCCTCCACCTTTAATCAAGTTAAAGTCTGGATCGATTTCATCAGCACCATCGACAGCCAAATCAATCTCATGTTCGCTAAGGTCTGTAAGTGGAATGTTCCATTTGCGAGCAAGCAATCTGGATTGGAAAGAAGTTGGAATTCCCATAACTTCAATACCTTCATCCCTAACTCTCATACCTACCTTTTCAATAAAGTAAAGAGTTGTTGAACCGGTTCCAAGACCTAAAACTTGACCATCTTTTACTAAATCCGCTGCAGCATAACCACAATCCTTTTTCATTTGACTCATAATTAACACCGAATAATAATCATTTAAACAATTAGAATAATAATTATAAAAACCTTTTTTCTACAAATAAAGTTAAAAATTCATTATTTATCTTGAATTTTCACTATGCATTTAACTAAGGAGTTTCCTTTTGGACAGTCCTTGAATTTACCTAAATCCTTTACATAAACTCCCTTTTCCTCTTTTGAAATTCCATCAGGGAAACACATGTATCTGAAATCACAATCCTTATTTGAACATCCTTGACGCTTGAAATCAAAGCTTGAACCTTCAAATACTCCTTTTGAATCAGTTAAAATAGTAAACTCTGCATTTTCTACAACAACCACCTTAACCTTTTCTCCTTCATGGACAGGGCATTTCTGTTCTACATCCCTAACTTCAGTGATTGCATATCTGTGCCCTTCTTCCAATGAATCTACACAAGAAGCCTTGAACCTACAGGTCGAACATTCTTCTGCGGGCTCATTAAATATAAAGCTCACTCCTTCCTTTGCCAATTCCTTACCAATCAATGTAATCATATAATCATCCTTATTAAATTTTAAATTCAATCAACACACTAAAAATTTAAAAGGAGAATAAATGAATTTTAATAAATTATCTTTTAAATTAAATATATCTTCATTTAAATTAAATGTATGATCTTTTAAATTAAATGACTTCAGTCTTCTTAGCCAATTTAATTGCCGCATCTCTTGTAAGGCCATTATCTCCTAAAATTGTATATCTCTCTGGCCTAATTGTATGTGCAATGGTCAATGCCTCAATTATCTCATCATCATCTACACCTAATTCCGCTGCAGTTGTTGGAGCTCCAATTGTCTTTAAAATATATTGAATGGATTTCCAGTCGCCACCATGCAAATGCATCATCATGATTGTCCCTACACCACATTGCTCACCATGCAATGCTGGTTTTTTGGCAATCCTATCTAAAGCATGACTGAATAAATGTTCTGAACCGCTTGCAGGTCTTGATGATCCTGCAATGCTTATTGCCATACCACTGCTGAACAATGATTTCACCACGATTCTTGCACTTTCCTCAAGCCCTTCCTTTATGCTGTCTGAGGAATTTATGATAAGCTTAGCAGTCATTTCAGACAATGCAGCAGCAGATTCGCTATAAGATTCATTTCTTAATCTGTATGCCAATTTCCAATCCTTGATTGCAGTGTAATTAGAGACGATATCTGCACAACCGGAAGCAATCAATCTAAAAGGAGAAGTGTTGATGATGCCAGTATCAGCAACAACAGCCATAGGAGAATTAGCGCTTTTGGAAACTGAACCAATATCATTTTTTATTGAAGCCATCGGTGATGCAATACCGTCGTGGGAAGCGGTTGTCGGAACGGAAATGAAATAATTATGAGCATTAGTGGAAGCAAGCTTTGCAACATCAATGATCTTTCCTCCACCAACACCTAGCACTACAGAGGCATTAGCTATTTTACTTTGTACCTTTTCAACAGACTCCATTGAAGCATCATTGATTTTTACAACTTCCACTCCAAAATCAGACCTTTCCAAAGCTTCTACTGTCTGCTTTCCAGCTACATCATATGTATGGAAACCAGATACGACAAGAGCTTCATCAAACAATCGTAAATTCTTGCATATTTCTCCTATATCCTCAAGAACATTAGGCCCAATATGCACTTCTCTTGGCATTTGAATTGTTTTAGAATCCATATTATCTCCTTAAAAATTAATTTTATATTGAATAATTTTTAGAATCTTTAAATTCTTAAATTTTTAGCATGTTATTAAATATTATTTTAATATTTGTTTTCTATAAATTAAATAAGTTTTGATTTAAATGCATAA
>JADLKP010000313.1 GCA_016838945.1 Methanobrevibacter sp. | reverse complement strand
TACTTAATCTATTAAAATAATTAATCTATTAAAATAATTAATCTATTAAAATAATTAATCTATTAAAATAATAAATTTAATACTATTCACCATCCTTTTGGATAAATTCCAGTATCCATAAAGACCTTATTTGTATCAACAACAAGCCCTGAATCTGCATTCATTATCTCTTGAGAAGAGAATAGGGAAGTTCCTGCAGCTACCAATTCACCTTTTAATGACTTGATTGCAACAAGGTTTCCTTTTTGAATGCCTTTGGACAATTTGGCTATACCACCAGCACCAAGCTTTGCCCCTTGACAAATCGCTTCAACTGCAGAATCCTTTATGAAGATTTGCGGAAGATGTGAACTGGCAACTTCCATTGGCTGGATAGCTTTTCTAATATATGACTCATCCCCATCCTCAAGGTAAAAATGATAAGCATCTGTAAGATCATGCAAGTTTACAAGGTCATTGTTTCGCTCATCAAATGGGCCGACTCTTGTTCTTCTAAGCTCAGCCATATGAGCTCCACAGCCTAATGCCTCACCAATATCATGACAATAGGTTCTGACATAGGTTCCTGCCTCACAACCTATCCTAAACAAGACATCCTTGCCTTCAATTTCATAAATGGTAGAGTAATAAATATTTCTTACCCTTAATTCACGTTTGACGGCTGATTTAACTGGTGGTGTTTGGTATATCTTACCAGTAAATTCATCGAATATCTCTTTTATTTGATCCTCTGCTATATCTTTGTGCAGTGTCATAAGACATACATATTCCTTGCCTGCTGGAAGGAGAAGTTGACTCACTCTTGTAGCATTATCAATGCCGATAGGCAGAACTCCAGTCACCTTAGGGTCAAGAGTTCCTCCATGACCTGTCTTTTTGCAGCCAAGTATCCTTTTTACCCAAGAGTCCACCTCATGAGATGTAGGACCTGATGGTTTGTCTAAATTAATTATGCCTTTAGCTATATGTTCATCTATAGGCCTTTCATATGGATTGCAACCATATTCAGGATTAGTTTCCACATTTGATTTGATCAAGTAATCTTCCATAATCTAGTCTCCAATAGCTAAAAGTTTAAAAAAATTAGTTCTGAATAAATTAGACTTCTTAATATAAAATAAGATTTTTATTATAAATAAATTTAATCTATGACTAATTTTTGAAACTATAAAAAACTATAAACATTAATTAATACAAATATAAAATAGTCGATTGAAAATTATTTCAAAAACGATTATTTGAAAAAATAATTTGAATAATTAACTAATTTAAAAATAATTAAAAAAATAAAAAAATTTTATTCTAAAAACAGTTATTTTAAAGAAAGGAGATTAAATAATGGCAGATAAAAATGTATCAAATCGTATGAGCAAAACAGAACACTATCTTGAAATCGCTCTTGTAGTATCAAAAAGAAGCACATGTTTAAAAAGACGCTATGGTGCTGTTATAGTTAATAATGATGAAATAATCAGTACAGGTTATAATGGAAATCCAAGAGGGGAAGAAAACTGCTGTGATAGAGGAACCTGCAAAAGAATGAATCTACCATCTAATTCAGGAGACTATGATGACTGCTTCTCAGTTCATGCTGAACAGAATGCGATGCTTTCTGCAAGCAGAAAGGAAATGTTAGGAGGAACAATTTATCTCGCTGGAGAAATGTCTAAAGATGGATCTTGGATAGAAATTATGGATGCAGAACCTTGTCCAGTCTGCTTTAGAATGATTAAGAACTCTGGAATTAAAAAAATAGTAAGTAAGGGCACTGTAATTGATTTGTAAATAATAGAAAATCAATTGAAAAAAAGACAAAATTATTGCATTTTTAAAATTAGAATTAAAATTAAAAAGTAAAAAA
>JADLKP010000001.1 GCA_016838945.1 Methanobrevibacter sp. | reverse complement strand
AATTAATATCAACCATATATAATATATATTTTTTTATATAAATAAATAATTCTTGAATAAGTATAGTTTATATATAATTATAAATAAATATTGAATAGGTGAAAAAATGTTTGAACAATATATGCCTTTTATAGGCCTAATAATTTTTGGTAATATAGAAAACCTTATACTTTCCTCTCAAGGGGTTGTTGAAGGTGTAGACCCTAAAATATTAGGGGGATTAAGTATACTTGTTGTAATCGCATGGTTATTCATCGGCACTGTAGCTACCGATTTTGCAATGCAATATGCAAATATAATTACATTCATTGGCGGATTTGCAATATTTGTTTTAGGTTTGAAATCAGTATGGGATGCTGTAAAAAACATCAGATCTCAAAAAGGAGGTGCATAAGATGGTAAACTTAAAAGATTACGCTCCCTTTACAGGATTATTAATATTTGGAAACATAGAAAACCTGATCTTAGCATCCCAAGGTGCTGTTGCACATGTAAATCCATATATTTTAGGCGGATTGAGTATTATAGCAGTAATTGCATGGCTATTGATTGGTACTTATGGAACAAAAGTGGCTATCAAATATGCAGATTACATTGAAATCCTAGGTGGAATAGCTATTGTTATTTTAGGTATTCAATCCATGCTTGAAGCATTTGGAATATTATAATAAAAGGCAATATTTTTATTAATAAATTGTAATTTAGCAAAAAAATTACAAAAGTTTATTAATAAATTTATACCCTTTAAAAACCCAATATAAAATTCTTAATATAAAAAAGTATTTTAATCACTTACAATATATTTAATTATACAATTCTCAGGGCGGAGTGAAATTCTCCACCGGTGGTGATTCATTCAAAAGAAAAATCTATTTTAAAATGATAAGTCCACGAGCACAATGGTGTTGATTTGGTGAAAGTCCAAAACCGACGGTGACAGTCCGGATGGAAGAGAATATGATTTTAAAGTAAATAAATCTAGATAACTCTATGTTTAATTATAGAGAATAGTTAAAAATCTAAAAGAATTGTATTTACTTAAAAATAAATATCCTTTTTTTGCCCTGATTCTAGTAATTAGAATTAGAAAACTTTTAATAAACAACTAAGGAGCTTTACTATGAATCATGAAGAAAGTTTAAAAGGAAGTCCAGAGGAAAGAGTGGAAATAGCATTGGATGCAATAAGATCAGGCAATGGAGTCATTGTAACTGATGATGAAGACAGAGAAAACGAAGGAGACATGATCTTTTCATCAGAACACTTGACTGAAGAGCAAATGGCACTTCTCATAAGAGAAGGAAGTGGAATCGTATGCTTATGCTTAACACCTGACAAGGCAGATGAATTGGAACTTCCTTTAATGGTAGAAAACAATACAAGTACCTATGGTACTGGATTTACAATAACAATTGAAGCAGCAGAAGGTGTGACCACTGGCGTATCTGCAGCAGACAGAGTGAAAACAGTTAAGGCTGCATCCAATCCAGATGCAAAACCAAGTGATTTGAACCATCCAGGTCATGTATTCCCTCTTAGAGCTAAAGAAGGAGGAGTGCTTGAAAGAGATGGGCATACTGAAGCAACAATCGACTTGATGAGACTTGCTGGCCTTAATCCTGCAGGAGTATTATGTGAAATCACACTACCAAACGGAACAATGGCAAGAATGCCTGATGTAATCGAGTTCTCAAAAGAGCATGACATGCCTGTTGTAACAATTGAAGACATTATACAATATCGTACAGAAAATAACGTATAAAAGATTTTGAGTCTATGACTCAAAGTCTGATTAAAATATTTGCATTAAAAAAAAACTAATAAGGGAAATAATAGACAAGCTTTTGAATCTACAATTCAAAACCTTGACCAAAAAATCCTAAAATTAACTAAAAAACAACTAAGAAGGGGAATAATAGACAAGCTTTTGAATCTACAATTCAAAACCTTGACCAAAAAATCCTAAAATTAACTAAAAAACAACTAAGAAGGGAAATTATGGAAATTAAAACTATCACAACTGATGTATTGATTATAGGTTCTGGTGGTGCTGGCTGTAGAGCAGCAATTGAAGTATCCAATCAAGGAAAAGATGCTTTAATAGTTTCAAAAGGATTGTCATTCAGATCAGGTTGTACTGGAATGGCTGAAGGTGGATACAATGCTGCACTTGGACTTGTAGACCCAGAAGATAGTGTAGAAGCACATATAAAAGACACCTTAAAAGGTGGCAGCTACCTTAATGACCCTAAATTAGTTGACATTTTAATCAATGAATCTCCTGATAGGCTCCATGACTTGGAAGAGTATGGGGCTCTCTTTGACAGACAGGAATCAGGTGAATTGAATCAAAGACCTTTTGGTGGTCAGACTTACAGAAGAACCTGTTTCCAAGGAGACAGAACCGGGCATGAAATAATGACTGCACTTAAGGAAGAAATCATCAAAAGAGACATAAAAACCGTTGATGAAGTGATGATTACAGCACTTATCAAGGATGATTCAGACAACATCTTGTCAAAAGTAATCGGTGCAGTTGGACTTGACTTGAAGAATAATGACATCATTTATTTCCAAGCGAAGGCTGTTGTTCTTGCAACCGGAGGATCCGGCCAATTGTTCCCTGTAACCTCAAATACAACCCAAAAGAATGGGGATGGATTTGCTCTTGCATGGAATGTCGGCGCAGACCTGATTGATATGGAAGAGATACAGTTCCACCCAACAGGTATGGTTTATCCAGATTCAAGAAAGGGAGTTCTTGTAACTGAAGCCGTTAGGGCTGAAGGTGGAAGGCTCATCAACAGCGAAGGGGAAAGGTTCATGGGTCGCTACGACGACCGTATGGAACTTGCTACCCGTGATGTTGTTGCAAGGTCAATCTATAATGAGATTATGGAAGGCAGAGGAACAGAGCATGGTGGAGTCTACCTTGATGTAAGCCACCTTGACCCTGACCTGATTGACGAAAAGCTTGAAACCATGGTGCTTCAGTTTGAAGACATTGGTGTAGACATCAAAAAGGAGCCAATGGAAGTTGCACCTACCGCACACCATCATATGGGCGGTGTGAGAATCAATGAGGATGGCCAATCCACTGTTGAAAACCTGTTTGCCTGCGGTGAAGTCTGTGGAGGAGTCCATGGTGCAAACCGTCTCGGCGGAAACGCACTTGCAGACACTCAAGTCTTCGGTAAAAGAGCGGGATTTGCTGCAGCGCTTGCATGTGATTTGACTACAATGCAATACAATTTCACTGCTGTTGAAGAGGAAAAGGACAGAATAGAATCATTGATGAAGGAAGGTTCCATCGATCCAATAGCCATGAAGAAGGAAATTCAGCAATTGATGTGGGAGAAAGTGTCAATTGTCAGAAACGAGCAAAACCTAAAATCAGCCCTTGAAAGACTTCTTGAAATGAAAGAGGAATTGAATGACCTCAATGTTGATGACAGGACTCAATTCAATGAATCTTTGCTCACAGCACTTGAAGTGATCAATATGGTTGAAATCTGTATATTGATTGTGAAATCAGCGATACTTAGAAGAGAGAGCAGAGGAGCACATTTCAGAGAGGATTTCCCAGAGACTAATGATGAGCTTTGGAAAAAGAGCATTGTCATGGGACCAAATAAAATCAGATTTGCTAAACGTTAGTAAAATTGACTAATCTTTATCAATCTCATTTATTCTAATTTTTGTGGAGTTCAGCTCCACTTTTTTATCTTGGAAAAAATAATTCGTATCTTAATTAACTATTTTTTTAAGAAAATTATCATATTAATTTAATTAGTTTAAAATTGATTAAAACTATTAAATTGACTTAATATTAGTAAATTAATATTAAATTAAAAAAATAAACTCAAAAATTAGTTAAATTAATAAATAATTAGATTTAAACTAATATTGGGCAATTCTAAAATTGGATTGTTTATCTAGAACTACAAATTTTTTTGAAGCAGGGGAAAAATACACAAACATACTCCTGACTAAAAAACAGGAGGTGGTTCTATGGTGGATGAAATTTTAAAACTAATACACACAATTAGTTTAATAAATAGAATTCACATTACATTTTGTATAAAAATTAATTGATTTCACTAATCATTAAATATTGAGTAATTTAAATTAATCCATTTTAGTCTTGCCTAGAAGGTTTCTCTTCTAAAAATAAAAATATTTAAATATTTAAAAAAACTATATTCAATTAATGTTTGTGTATCAATCTCACTACGAGATTGTATTTTTCCTGCTAGTGGAGATTTATCTCCACTTTTTTTATCTTAGAAAAAATAGTTCGCATAAATAAGAATAAATAAGATTATCAAAAAATATAATTAATCAAATAGCTGTTTTTCAAAAATTTGTGAAATTTCCCTCTTATCCTCTTCAGAGTAATATTTATTGTCAATATCTGTAGTCAAGGAAAACATTGCAAGTTCATAAATCACCTTATTTAGAGCTAAGCCTTTTTCAGTTAATTTATATTCTATATTTGATGAATCATCACCATCAACAATCCTTTCAATAAGCCCATTCAATTCCATTTCCTTAAGACAATTTGATAAAACTTTATTGGATAAGTTAGGTTTTCCTTCCTTAAATTCATTAAAGCGGGACACACCAAAAAACATGTCTCTCAATAGCTGGATAACCCATTTTTTATTGATCATGCCCATTGCCAATTCAACTGGACATTTTTTTGCTTTTTCTTCGGTCATCTTAATTCCTCAATCTATTATAATAATTTATTAATTCATTTATAAAAACATATAGTAACCAAATGGTAACTTATTAATTTATTAACATACTCATCTATAATATTATTAAAAGTTTGAAAAAATTATTTATACTTTTGAAAATCTTAAAGCAAGTTTAAGAAAATTAAATAATTTTAAAGTCTATGAATAAGCTTTTAAACTTTTTAAATACAAGGTGATAAATATGTATAAATTAAATGCATGGACCAAAGAAGACAAATATTACAGCTCCAAAATTGCAGGAAATTACTTTGGTAAGAACTCTATTTCTACTGCATGCGGAGAAGGAATAAACACCGCTTGTGGAGAAGAAATTAACACAGCATGCGGAGAAGAAAGACTCACAACAGCATGCGGAGAAGGAATAAACACCGCTTGTGGAGAAGAAATTAACACAGCATGCGGAGAAGAAAGACTCACAACAGCATGCGGAGAAGGAATAAACACTGCATGTGGAGAAGAAGTATTTACCGCTTGTGGAACTGATTTAAACTAAATTAAAAACTATTCCTTAATTTTATAATTAAGGAATCTCTTATTTTTTTGTGGACTAAAAATGACAGAATTTTTCCCTTTTCAATTTCATATAACTGATGAATGTGACCAAAGATGCAAGCATTGTTACATATTTTCAGAAGAAAACAATAAACCGATCATAACAATGAGTTATGAAAATATAATAAAAACATTTCATAACTGTTATGATATGTGTGAAAGATCTAATAGAAAGGCTTTTTTTACAATAACTGGGGGAGACCCAATATTGCACCCAGACTTTTGGAAAATTATCGAATTTTTAAAGGAAAATGAAACTCCTTTTGGAATACTAGGCAACCCTTTTCACCTAAATGATGATGTTTGTCAGGATCTGGCATCATACGGCTGCAGATTTTATCAATTATCATTGGACGGACTTAAGGAAACTCATGATTACTTTAGAAAAGAAGGCTCATTTTATACAACTCTTGAAAAAATAGCCCCCTTGAAAAATGCAGGAATTCATGCAAACATCATGACAACTGTCTCAAAGACAAATATCGATGAAATTCCTGGAATAATAGAAAAGGCTGTCGAATATAAAGCAGACCTGTTTACATTTGCCAGATATTGTCCTACAAGCTTGGAAAAAAGTGCACAGATGACAGCGCATGAATATAGGGAATTATTGGATAAATGCTTTAAGCTATATGAAAAATACGATAATAGCGAAACCAGCTTTAGCTTAAAAGACCACTTATGGACACTTTACCTATATGAAGAGGGCCTCTTTAAAATTCCAGAAAATCTTGATGAAAATGTCATTTATGATGGATGCAATTGTGGAATAGGCCATTTAACAATTTTGCCTAATGGAGATGTTTATGCTTGCCGTAGAATGGAAAGTAAAGTTGGAAATGCCTTATCTGAAAGCATTTATGATATTTTTACTGGAAAAAGAATGAACCACTACAGGCAATACGATAAGTTTGAGAAATGCTCAAAATGCGAATTGTTACGATTCTGCAGAGGATGCCCATCCGTAAGTTACGGCTACACCCATAATCCTTATTCCCCAGACCCGCAATGCTGGAAAGAACTTTAATTATAAGGTGAAGAAAATGAAAGCAATAGTTCTTGATAAGACCTGTAAAGCAGAAGATCTGAAAGTTACAGAAGTTCCGATGCCTAAAATTGAAGAAGATAAAGTGATTGTTAAGGTAAAGGGCTTTGGCATAAATCGCTCCGAAGTGATATTAAGAGATTATGAAGCTGATGAACCTTATATCAAGCTTCCCAGAATTCCTGGAATAGAATGTGTAGGGAAAATAATAGACCCCTCAAACAGCCCATTTAAAAAAGGAGATACTGTATGTTGCCTGATGGGTGGAATGGGAAGGTCCTTTGATGGAAGTTACGCTGAATATGCATTGATTCCTACAAAAAACACTTTCAAGATAAAGGAAGATATTCTGGAAAAGCTTAGCCTTGAAGAACTGATAGCCATTCCAGAAACATATTTTACTGCATTCGGTTCATTGTTTGAATGTTTGGACCTGAAAAAGGATGATGTTCTTTTGATTAGAGGAGGGACAAGTGCAGCAGGCTTAAGTGCAATTCAATTAGCCAAATCAATTGGATGTGCGATTGCTGCAACAAGCAGAAATGAAGATGGAATAAACAGACTGAAAAATCTTGGTGTGGATTATGCAATAATTGACAATGGAGAAATCTCCCCAGAGATTCTAAAAATATTTCCGGAGGGAGTAGAAAAAATATTGGATTTTATTGGTGCAAGTTCACTGAAGGATTCCATGAATGCCTTAAAATTTAGGGGAATAATCTGCGTTGCAGGATTGCTTGGCGGAGAGGATTATATTAAAGACTTCGATCCAATAACAGGAGTTCCAAATGGAAGGTATTTAACCGGATTCTATAGCAATTATCCTAGCCAAAGGACAATCGACGAAATGTTTGAATTCATCATAGACCACAACATTAAGCCCACAATTTCTAAAGTGTTTAATTCATTGGAAAATATGAGTGATGCACATAAATTAATGGAATCAAATGAGGCAAAAGGAAAAATAGTTTTTAAATTGGAAAATGATGAATGAAAACTTTCAATCCCTCACTTTTTTTTAAAAAAAAAGAAAAAAATAAAGATTTTAAAAATCCTTAAAGACAGCAAATTAATAAAAAATGATAAAAATGATTAGTAAAAAAGATTGTTTAAAACAAGTTAGAGAAGTGATAGATGGAGTGTTAAGCACTGTTGATGAAGATGGAAATCCTCAAAGCAGGATAATTGACATAATGCTTATTGACGATGAAACAGTGTATTTCTTGACTGCACGAGGAAAAGACGTCTATAAGGAGCTTATTGCTCATCCCCAAGTAAGTTATCTGAACTTGAAGGACAATAAATCCATACGCATTACAGGAATGGCTAAAAAATTAGAACCCCAGAAGGAATGGATAGATAAAATGTTTGAAGAAAACAGATACATGAATAATGTCTATCCTGGCGATGCACGATATATTCTAGAGCCATTTTGCATAGAAAAAGGGGAAATTGAAGTCTTTGATCTAACTCAAAAGCCTATTTATAGAGAAAAATTCACAATTGGCGATTGGAAAATAAAAGAAAAAGGTTATGAAATAAGTGAAGAATGCATTGAATGTGGAACCTGCAAGGATTTATGTCCACAACAAGTAATATCTGAGGGAACACCATTTGAAATAGCTCAAAACCATTGCCTGCATTGCGGTTTATGTTTTGAAAACTGTCCTTCAGAAGCCATTAAAAAAATACATCAATAGAGATATCCATAAAATCAAAGCTTCCCCGTGTTTAAAACCAACTACAATAAGGATATCCTAAAAATCAAAGCTTCCCAGTGTTTAAAACCAACTACAATAAGGATATCCTAAAAATCAAAGCTTCCCAGTGTTTAAAACCAACTTCAATAAAGTATTTTTCAAGACTTTCCTCTCATCCTCATCGATTCCATCCATCACTGTATCTTCCCAGTAATCAATGTACTTTAATATCTTATCAGTTCTTTTAATGCCTTTATCAGTTAATTCAACTAATTTTCTACGTCTATTGCTTGGGTCTTCAATTCTTTGAATAAGCCCTGCCACCTCAAAACGTCTTAAAAGCTTTGCAGTATATCCGTCACTGACCTTGAATAGATTCACCAATTCCTTTTGGGTTCCTTCAGTTGAAAACCTTATTCTGAGCAAAAAAGGAAGTTCCACTAAAGTGATGTCCTCATCTACAAATTCCTTATCAATATAATCTCTAAAGCTTCCTACCAATTCCTCAACAAAGTGATAAATTCTAATGTCTTCAGGATTTTCATTAATAAACTGATTAGGCAATTCCATATTTACACCTTTTTCAAAGAAATATAGTAAAATTTTCGTTATATAAACTATATTTTTCAATATATTTAAATATTTTCATTAGATAACTGTTTCCTTAGGAAAGATTTATATATTATTTCAAATATAATATATGTAAAAATAATTTAAAAATTTCAATAGAATATTTTTAAAGATAATTTAAAATATTTAAACTATCTTTTTTTCAGATTAATTTAATAAATTAGGTGACAATTATGAGCGATGATGTTATGTTTGGATTTGGAGCGATGAGATTGGATCTGGAAAATGAAAACGATCCAAGCTCAATTAATTTTGATGACGTTACAGGAATGATCGATTATTATATGGACCAAGGGTTCAATTATTTTGACACATCTTATGCATATCACAATGGGGCTTCAGAAGCTGCATTGAAGGTTGGACTTGTAGAAAGATATCCAAGGGAATCCTTCAAAATAGCAGATAAGATGCCAACTTGGCTATTAAAAAACGAAGCAGATAATGAAAAATATGCAAATGAAATGCTTGAAAGACTTGGAACAGATTACTTTGACGTGTTCCTGATTCACAACATCAATGAGGCATTCTTAACTGTGGCAGAAAACTGCAAGACATTTGATTACATTAAGAAAATGAAAGAAGAAGGAAAGGCTCGCAAAATTGGATTCAGCTACCATGACAGAGCTGATTTGCTTGAAGAGATCCTTGAGAAATATGGTGATGGAATCGATGTTGTGCAGCTCCAATTGAACTATCTCGATTGGGAAAGCAAACTTACCGAATCCAGAAAGAATTATGAAATATGCGAAAAATACGGCAAGGAAGTAATTGTAATGGAACCTATTAAAGGTGGAACATTATTCAATTTGCCTGATGACATTAAAGAAAAATTCGAAAAAGAGGGGATGACTCTCGTTGAAGCTGCATTAAGATTTGCAGCAAGCCATAAAAATGTCAAAGTGGTTTTAAGTGGTGTAGGAAACATCGACCAGATGAAAGAGAACTGCGAAGTCTTCAAACCATTTGAACCTATGAGCGAAGAGGAAAATGATTTCGTGCTTTCAATGGCAAATGAAATCAAGGAACTCATTGCAATAGACTGCAGTTACTGCGGATATTGCTTAAAGGAATGTCCTGTAGGAATCCCTATACCTGATTTCTTTGAATTGTACAATAGTGAAAAGATGTATTCACTTCCTTCATTGCATTCCATTTATGGAACAACTGCAGCTGCAAATGCTCCTGCATCTGATTGCACAGAATGTGAATCCTGCATGGCAATCTGCACTCAAAAGCTCAATATTCCTGATCTATTGAAGGACGTTGTAGATTGCTTTGAATAAAAAAATATTTAATTTATCAAGTATTATGAAATAGAAAAAGGTGAAATAATGAAATACATTAGTTTATCAAACGGCATAGAAGTGCCTCAATTAGGATTTGGAGTATTTCAAATCCCTCCTCAAAACACTAAAGAGGCCGTGTTGACTGCACTTGAAAGCGGTTACAGACATATAGACACTGCACAAGCATATTACAATGAAAAGGAAGTTGGCGAAGCCATAAGGGAAAGTGGAATTCCGAGGGAAGAACTGTTCATTACCACAAAAATCTGGCATAGCGACCATGGTTATGAAGAAGCAAAAAAGGCTTGTGAAGAATCTCTAAAAAAACTTGGAACTGATTATATAGACTTATACCTTATACATCAAAACATTGGGGATGTGTTTGCTACTTGGAGAGCATTTGAAGACCTCTATAAGGAAGGTAAAGTAAAAGCCATAGGAGTATCAAACTTTACAAAAAGCCGTTTTGTCAATTTGGCAAAACATAATGAAATCACTCCAATGGTAAATCAGATTGAAGTGAATCCATACTATCAACAGAATGGAATTGAAGAGTTTTATGAAAAATATGGATGTAAAGTGGAAGCATGGGGCCCTCTCGCAGAAGGAAGAGACAATATCTTCCAAAATCCAATCCTTAAGGAAATAGCTGAAAAATACAATAAAAGCACAGCTCAAATTATCTTAAGATGGATTACACAAAGAGGAATAATCGTATTTCCAAAATCAATCAAAGATGAAAGGGTTCAAGAAAACATTGACATTTTTGACTTTGAATTAAGCAATGAGGATATGGAAAAGATTAATGAATTGGAAACAGGTGTTCCAATAGCTTATATTGACACACCTGAATTTGTAGAAAACATTTCCAATTTTAAGTAATGAAAAATAAATTGAAAAACAAAACAAATGAAATAACTTAAGAAAATATTAGAATTATAAGGTGATAAAATGACAACTTTAGTAACTTATTTCTCAGCAAGCGGAGCAACCAAAAGAGTGGCTGAAAAAGTGGCAGATGCACTTGATGCAGACATCTTTGAAATTGCTCCTGAAACCCCATATACCGCAGCAGACTTGGATTATACGGATAAAAGCAGCAGATCTACAATTGAAATGAACGATAAATCATTCAGACCTCAAATCAAGGAAACAATTGATGTGAGCGATTATGATACAATTCTCATCGGTTTTCCAGTATGGTGGTATACCGCACCTACAATAATTAACACTTTCATTGAAAGCATTGATATAAGTGGAAAAACTGCAATAGCTTTCTGCACTTCTGGAGGAACAGGCATAAGCGGTTGTGAAAACGACTTGAAAAATGCATATCCTGAAGCTAATTGGAAGCCAGGAAAAAGATTGTCCGGTAGAGAATCTGATGATGAAATTAAAGATTGGGTAAATGAATAAACAATTCATTTTCCTATATTTTTTTAAATCCCATAATAGTTAGAACATATACAAACAAATGATTTATAAAATTTTTAGATTTTTTAATAGTTAGAACATATACAAACAAATAATTCGATTAAAAAAATATGAAAGCAATGTTCAAAGAACATTATTGCTTCTAATGATTTCAGAAACTTTAACATTAGGATTGGAGTATCTCTCCTGACTATTTTTCTCATCATTTATAGTGAATACATTTTCCTTGCAGTGGTGAACGCATCCAAGGCAAAAAAGACAATCATCTCCAATAGCTGGCTTTGCACCACTTAAATCTATATTTCCCTTAGGGCAGATTCTTGCACAAACTTTACAGTCACTGCATCCATCACCAACAATGATATGGAATCTTTTGGTCATTGTTGATTCTAATACTTTTTCTATAAACGGAATGTCAGAAACGGACCTTTTCTTAAGGTGGTACTCCTTTCTTGACTCAATATCATTTTTGATTGTCTTGATTTGTTTGTCAATTTCAGAATCATCCTTGATTTCCTTTTCCTCTTTCATGTCAAACATAGGCAAATAATTGTCAACCATTAAAACGGAATTTGAATAGCTGACCTCCAACCCCTTTTTCTTGAAAGTCTTTTTCAGGATTCTGAATGCATTCTGATCCCCATCAGAACCATAGGAAGCAATCAGGAACAGATAATCTGTTTTAAAGCTGGCCTTTTCAATAAATTCCCTAACGATCTTTGGAGCATTTGCATAAAATACAGGAAATACAATTCCAATAGCTTCATCCTCTATATCATAGATGTTATCCTTTACGAGTTGTGGAATGCTCAACAATTCTCCACCTAATTGTTTAGCAATGTATAAATTGTTTCCTGTTGATGTGAAATATAATATCTTCATGATAAACCTTTTTTAAAAAAAAATGTAATGGATTGCCCTTTAAAAGAGAAATCCATTCATTAAAATAGCTCAAAATAGCCTTTGAATTATGCCTTATTGAACTTGTCCTTATCCTGCCTGCATCTTGGACATTTCCAGTCATCAGGCAATTCTTCAAATGGAGTTCCTGCTGGAATTCCATGCTCTTCATCCCCAATTTCAGGGTCATACACATAGCCGCAAACGGAACAGACATATTTTCCGGTAGCTTCCTTTTCCTCAATTTCATAATCAATTGCTACAGTTTCAGGAGGATTGTCCAAATCCATAACCCTTTTTGCCTCAAGGTTTTCATATCCAAGAGGGGTGTGGGTTGAGATGTAAACGGTAGGATGGCTTTTAATGAACTCCCTTACCTTGTCCATTGTTTCACGAGCCAAATCAATGTCTTCATAGACAACTGACAACTTGTTTTCATACATAGCCTCATCAGTATAGGTTAAATCACCATGAATCATGTAAAAGAGGTCATCATCCTCAACAATCACAATGCTGTTTCCAAGAGTGTGTCCCTTTGCTGGAAGGAAAAAGATGCCATCAGCTATTTTTAGAGAGGATTCAAAATTATAGTATGCCCCATCCTTGTATTCCACACGTATTATATTGTCTCCTTCAAGTCCAAGTGCATCTGCATCTTCTGGAGAGATATAGATTTTTGCATTTGGGAAAGAGCGGAGCTCTCCACTGTGATCCTCATGCTTATGGGTGACTAGAATTTTAGAAACATCTTCAGGAGCATATCCCAAATCCTTCAATGCAGAGATATAATCTGTGATGATTTTTCCAGTGTATATTCCCAATTCATAATTTGGTGCGGTTTCCGGTGATTCCTTAGGCACACCAGTATCTACAAGAATTACTTCATCTCCAGTATCAATTACATAGTTCTGCAGGCATGAACGGTAAAGAACAGAACTATCGAAGTTTTCAGGACCTTCTTCCCCACCAAAAGCAAAGCTTTGGTTTGCAAAACCTTTTTCATAGAATTTTACAGCTTGAATTTTAATAATATCATCTCCCTTATAATTAAAAGAATAAATAATAAAAGAATTAAGAATTTAGTAAAAAATAAACTTAAAAATAATTTGGCTTATAAACAATATAAATTTATCTAAATAAAAAAAAGAAAAAAGGAAAAATTTATTTTAAAAAATAATTTATCTATTCAGCAGCGCTTTGGTCATTGATTAGCAATTGGGTTAAATAATTTTGTTTTCCAATCATTTTGCATAAATCCAATTGCTGTTCGCTCCAGTACATATCCTCTTCTTCATCCTTAAGATAGACTTTCATCAAATCATAGGTGGTTGCATCGAAGATTCCTGAGTCCATCACTTCATTTAAAAATGCGATTCCTTCAACGGAACATTGTAATCCGCTTCAATGAATTCAATGATGTCAGTGTAAACCGGTTTTTCTTCCTGTGCTTCCTGCTTGAGGTCTCCACCTAAATCAAGAATTCTGTCCATGAACTGTTCTACAAAGTCCATCTCTTCAGTTGCATGAGTTGCATATTTATCTCCTAAGGATTGGAATCCTAATCCAGCAAAGATTTTTGATTGGATTCTGTGACCAAATGAGTTTGCAGATAAACCTGTTACGATCGCTTGTAATACTTCAATAGTTTTTTCCTTATCAGCCATAATTTCACCTTAATAAAAAAGACTTTAGACTCTTAAGTCTTAATTAGTTTTTTATTAAAAAAAGTATTTATATTTATCGACATTATAATAGGTATGAAAATAAAAAATTATAGAAAATCGAGAACTGATAAAATAAAAAAATAATAAAAAAAAGAAAAATAAAAAATAAAAAATAAAAAAATAAATGAAAAAATGAAAAGCAATTAAATGTCCTTAATGGCCAAATTGGAGTAATCATAAAGCATATTCTTAAATAGCTCTATTTCCTCTTCGCTATACTTTTCGTAAAGCTCGCTTTCACCTTCATAAAAAACCTTTATCAGTGAAAATACAGTCAATCTTCCCTTATTGGTTAAAAGAAGATTTTTTCTGCTTTTGTTTTTCTCATCAACCCTACGTTCAATAAAACCGTTTTTCTCCAATCTCTTAATTATTTGAGCTACATTTGACTCTGAAACAAACAACATATCAGCAAGTTCCCTTTGTGATATGTTTTGATGATAAAAGATATTGATCAAATAGGTAGCGTCACCAGATGTTATTTCCTTAAAGTTTTCCTTTAGGTATCGGGCATACTGCAAGTTAATGTATTCCATATACAATATCATTGGAGTGAAGGAAATTCTTTCCTCTTCAAAGTTCAAATCTGCCATAATTTCACCTAAATCATTTCATTATCCATCAATTCGCTAACCTTCACCTAAATCATTTGATTATCCCTTATCAAATCATTCCCTATTCGGATTCTGCTTCCCTAAGCTCTTTCATTTCTGCAATAGCTCTTTTTGCCTCAGATAGGATATGGCCTTCATCTACTGTAAGCAATTTTCTACCTTCCATAAGAACCTTACCATTGCAGATTGTAGTGTCAACATTGGACCCGTTAGCTGAATAGACAAGATTTGATGAAATCGCATTGCTCATTGGAGTCATGTTAGGGTGATTGGTGTCAACGAGAATAAGATCCGCTTTCTTGCCAACTTCAACAGATCCTGCATCAATGCCTAATGCATTTGCACCATTATATGTTGCCATATTTATCACTTCATCTGCAGTGGCCAATTTAGGATTGAGTGTTGAAACCTTTTGAAGAAGTGCTGCAAACTTCATCTCATCGAACATGTCAAGATTGTTGTTGCTTGATGCACCATCAGTACCTAATCCTACACATACACCTTGACTCATTAGTTCACCTATAGGTGATGCACCTGAAGCAAGTTTCATGTTGCTGCATGGGTTGTGTGAAACCTTGACATCATACTTTTTGATCAAATCTATCTCATTTTGGTCTAACCATACACCATGAGCAGCAACAATATCAGAACCTAATATGCCAATGTCATCTAAATACTCAAACGGTCGTTTATTTTGATGGTTCTCCTTACAGTCATTAATTTCCTTCATAGTTTCATTCATATGAATGTGGATACCAACTTGGTACTTATCCGCTTCCTTTCTGACCCTCTCAAGAAGCTCACTTGAAGTGGTATAAATTGAGTGTGGACCGAACATTGTAGTGATTCTTCCATCAGCAGTATTGTGGTGATTCCTTATTAGGGATATGTTTTCCTTGAACTCCTGATCCCGTTTTTCCTCAATGCCGAAATCAATCATACCATATGACAGCACTGCCCTCATACCAATTTCCTCGACTGCTTGAGCGACACCATCCATATAGAAGTACATGTCTGAAAATGTGGTGGTGCCTGACTTGATCATTTCAACCGCTCCAAGAAGTGCACCTATGTAGCAGTATTCCCTATTGAGGTGCGCTTCCATAGGCCAGATATGATCGTTAAGCCAAGTGTCCAATTCCAAATCATCGGCAATGCCTCTAAGAAGTGACATTGAAATGTGAGTGTGAGTGTTGACAAGTCCAGGCATCAATATCTTATCGCTTGCATCAATTATCTTTTCTGCATTTGATTCATCGATTGTCTCGTTGATTTCTGCAATCTTATCTTCAATGATTAATACATCTGCATTTTTCTCTTCTGTTTTTCCATTTCCTAATGGATTTAATATAGTAGCATTCTTAATTAAAATATTTTGACTTTCCATTAAAACACCTTTAAGTCTTTATGATTAATTGATAATTTTAAATTCTTAATTTAATATCTAATTTTTTTAATATTTATATTATTGATTAGTGATTTTATATGATTTCATAAAAAGAAGTTTTGAAAAAATAAAATTAGGAAAAGTAAAAATAAGTATAAAAAAGAGCAATATAAACAAGTTATATTGCTCAACATGATTTGATAACTAAAGTGATATGTTTTCCAATTCAGAGATTAGGAAATATCACATATAAATGTATCATTCAAGTCATTAAAATATTTTTCCTAATTGCATTTTTAAATTTATTTCAATTTCAAAATAGAAAAGAATAAAAATAGATTAGAATAATACTATAAAAAAATAGAAAAGAATAAAATAAGATTGGAATAATAATATTAAACATAGAATCAAAATAATTCAATGGGGGTTAAATATGAATACAAGAGACATAATAATCATTTGCATAACAATCATTGTGCTTCTTTCAATCGGAGCCTACGTGATGATGAATGGAAATGCTCAAGATGAAAGCGTCATAACAATGACAAACAGTCCATACCTCTATGAAGGGGACAGCATGATACTGAAGCTTAGCGATGAAAACGGAACTGCCATTGCAAATCAAAAGGTTGAAATAAACCTGACACACAGCAGCAATGGAATAACTGAAAACTTCACACTGAAGACAAATTCAAATGGAGAGTGCAAACTCGAGGATCTCATCGCAGACAACTTTACACTTTCTGCAAAATACGATGGAAACAAGGAATACAAAGCATCAAGCCTCAGCGGAAACATATATGTGAAGAAAGCATCCAGCACAAGTACAGAAAGCAACCAAAGCAACCAAAGCGGTGGAAGCAAGTATACAAATCCGAACTATAAAACAGACAATAAGGTGGATGATGTTATAGACGGATGGGATCCATCAGAACATGAGGTTTCAAGAGAAGACCTCGGAGATGGAACATACAGAATAACCTATGATGACGGATACTTCAGAATCGTGGATGAGGATGGAAACATATTGACTTATGGGTACTGATCACTGATATGATCAGTACTTAAACTTTTTTTAAGGCTAGAATCATAAATTTTGAAATTATTGCTTATCTTTATGATAAAAATCTAAAAAAATTAATTTATTTTCTTTCTTGCTATAAAAGTAAGATAATCTAAATGGACAAATATAAACTTCTCTAGTATTTTTTCTAGTATATTTCATAGGTTTGCCAATTTCAGGGTTATCAATGATTTTAATCATTTGTTTTTTTAATTTTATCTTATAAGAAGAATCCAATTTTCCAAAGCATTTTTTGAAATTTTTATCATAAAAAATAGAAATTGAATCTACCATGTTTTTAACTCTTTTAAAAATTCCTCTTTTGATAAGGCCTTCATGTCAGACTTATCCATACGTTCCAAAGCCAGATTAGTCCCATTAATGAAATCAGGATCTTCACATAGGCTAAACTGATTTTCACCGTTATTAATATTTTTATCTATAACTTCTTGATCAAAACCATCGGATTTTTTACCTTCTTTTATTTTTTCAATTACAAATTCTCTTTTTAACATGAAAAATTTCTCCAAAAATTTTAAAAACATTGCTAAACACTTTGCAGCAAATGTTTTTTAGATAAAAATAATTTATTAAAAGAAGCATATAAGTTTTTTCTAAAAAATAAGAGCAATATAACAGTTAAATTGAAAAATAACAAGTTTAGTAAACTATTTGTAAAAAAATAGTAAAAAATAAAAGGATTATAATCTTATGATAAGATTATAACAATATTAAAATCAGTGAAAAATTTAATTGAATCTACCATGACTCAATCTCTTCTAAAAACTCTTTTTTAGATAATCCTTTCATATCAGACTTATCCATACGTTCCAAAGCCAGATTAGTTCTGTTGATAAATTCCATATCTTCATCATTATCATATGAAAGACTCTTTTCGTTGATTTTTCCTTTTTTCAAGATAATATCTCCAAAAATTATGAATAATGTTTAAAAAATAAAAAAAAAGAATATGTCCAAAATGACCTATAAAATAAAAGATAACCAACCCCTACAATATCGGCAAAGCCAACATTTTCTATAGCTTAGAAAATCATCCTCAAGTTACGTTTGCCATCCAGACCCCCGATATGACAATTTTGCCACCGACGATCTTTAAAAAAGGAACCTTTAGTCAAACCCCTTTAAGACAACTAATGCTCCAGATTCAGGCCATCAATGATTGCCATATGTTTCTAGAGAGAATAGCCAACTTCATTCAAGGACAACTGTAACCAACCCTTCTATTAATAGACAATAATATTAAATATTATTTTCTAATAATTATTTTGTGAAAATTAGTATATTAATTTTTTGTATAACATCATCATAAAAATAGAAATTTTAAAAAAAGCAGTTTCAGTTAAAAGAGAGGATTATAAAATTATAATCTTGCATTTAACCGTATATTAAAAAAAGTTTAATATACAAGAAAAACAATTCTGCTTTTGTTTTTCTTGCATATCAAAATGAGGACAACTATGAAATTAAATTCTGAGTACGATTTATTCAATCATACCTACTATTAAGTATATGAAAGGCCATATATAAATATTTTCGAATGCAAGTGCTTGCTTGCATCTTTAAATTGGATTTAGAGAAAAAATATGAGCATTTATTAAAAAATATGATTTTAAAATTGATTTTTTTAAAAAAAGAAAAAATCGTGAGTTATTTTTGATTTAGGGGAAATGTAAATGAATGAAAAATATGAATAAAAAAACTAATTTTCAATTAGCTTATAGATCATAGAAAGAACAAAATCCCTCAAAGAGTCTCTATTGTGTTTGTTTTCACCAGGACTTAATGGAAATGCACCTACAGATTCCAACCTATCATCCAAATGTTGATAATACAACCTTTTCTTCTCTCCAGGATATAGAACATATGCTCCAACGGTTCCAACTATTGCATCCTTATAGGCATGCATCTTGACTATATCCTCATTCTTGAAGGATTCGCTGTCAATATAAAGCTTATACTTGGCATCAAAATGAATTATATGCTTCTTTCCACCATCACGAACAATCAAGCTGTAATCCGGCCTCAATGTCACTGAATATGATTTGAATTCATTGCTTGTTCTATAAAAGGATCTGTTGTATGTCAAATCCACATCTATGGTCCTATCACCAACATTGACATAAAATGCATTCAAGAGATTATGCTTTAGGGAAATGGAAAATTCATCCATTTCCTCATCCTTCACCTTATCGAATATGTCAGCGAAATCTATAGGGTTTATGGATATCTGATTCAATGCATCAATGAGCTCAAAATAGCACCAGTATTCATAAAGCTCAAAGAGCTTTTTCTCATTGCCCTTGAACTCATTGGTGACTTCAGCCCAATTCATCTTGAATCCCATCTCAAACATGAGGTAGTATTGGAGGATGTCACGATACCCCTCTTTTTTTTGAAGAAGCTGTGAATTTAAAGGCACATAATCCATCATACTTATATCTTTAAAGTACCTCTGTGAAAGATACGCACTTATTGTCTCTTTATAGATAAGAAGCTGGTCACGGATATATCCTTCGTGAGACTTTTTCAACAATTCGTTAATCAGATTCTCAATTGATTCCAAAAAGTTCTTGTAGAACCTGTTCTCTGGAACATCGATGTCATCGATATATTTTGTTTCATTGATCTTTAGTGGAATATGGCCTTTGGTACGTTCCTGCCACATACCCTCATCAGTCTTTGCAAGATTATCTGAATTTGAGAACACATCTATAAGGTCATTCGGATTTATGTTTGATGCAAATGAAGTAGGGACTTCTTCCACTGTGCTTGTAAGTGCAGAATACAGGTTTCTTGACAGGTATTCTATTGTAGATGGGAGATTTTCGTCCTTAAACAGATATTCAAGAAGCATGAAGTCCTCATAGCTTGACTTGTTCTGTAGATTGTCTAGTTCGAATGACTGGAACAAAGGAGATTTGGATTCATAAAGAAGCCCTTGGGCATGCTTGGACAGGTCTCCGATCATGGCGGCGTATTCGGTTGCATAGTCTATCTTTCTTGAACGGACTTCAAATGGAATCTTGAAAATAGGTTTTTTGTCTTTGTATATGTCCAAATAGCTTTTTCCAACATAGGATCCGAAGGATAGGAATCCAATGTTAGTGTTTGAAACGAGCTCCAAGACTTCATCGGTAAATTTTAGCAATGAATGAAATATGTCTAACTGATTAAGATACTCCTTATCCAATTCATGGTTGGCATTGAAGGATAAGTTATACTTATGCTCCTCCAGAAGCATTAGGTTGACATTGCTCTCGCTGTTCTTATGGAATTGGATTGGAGTCCTGTTGTCGTATTCATAGACTATAGGAACATTATACAATGTTACAGTAGAATTTGAAGGTATATTGTATATTGAGCTGTCCAGTGTGATTTCTGTATGCTTTTCTACAATAGAATTTATGGATCGAGTAGAAAAATTGATGTCTATGGAAAGCTTGAAAGTTCCTAAGAGGTCTCCTTCCTCATTTTTGGCTGTTATTTTTATATATTGTTCCATATTATTACCATGAATTCAAATAATTGAAAATAGTTTGTAATTATCCTTACGAGCAATAATGTCAATTATTTCTATTTGCTTTTTTCTCTCGCTAACATAAAATATTATCCTATAATCCCCAACTCTAGCACGATGACATTTTGGGCATTTAATGCTAGTTAATTCTTTAAAACTAGAATCATATGGGTTTTCCAGAATTTTTAAATATTTTTTATGAATTCTTAATAACAATTCTTTATCCTTTTTATGTTTCTTAAAAAATTTTATTACTCTATCATGCTCAAAAAGTTTATAACTCATTTTTTTATCTCATTTTCCAACTTGCTTATTCTTTCCTCTAAACTTTTTAAACTTAATTCGTTAAGATTTTCCAAATCATCATTTTCGAATTTTTCTATCTCCCTATTATAAAATTCCGCTTCTTCATCAGTGAATTCCTCATTTGATTTATAATAATCAATTAAAAATCTTATGACATCATTGAATGTATCATTTTTTGATGCCAAGTCAGATAAGGATTTATGGGTATCTTGAGATATTTTAATAGTTTTAGTCATCATGATATCACAAATAATAGTATACTGAGTATACTATAAATATTTTTCTAAAAATCAAATTAAAAAGTATAGAAGTAAAAATAGGTGTGTAAAAAGTAGTATATAAGTTTTTTTAAAAAAATAACCACAATATTTACTTTATTTCGTAAAATAATAACAATATTGAAATAATTTTTAATATACACTACATTTTACATGAAAATATTAATTTATGAATGAGACATAACGTTGCTTTCTTAACACTTCCCTCATTTCCTTTAATTTTTTATAGGATTCAGGATATTTAGCCATATCTTCCGTCTCTACAGCACTGCTTAAGCATTTTTTGTATAATTCATCCAATGTTTCTCCAATGATCTTTTCAGAACCATGCAATTTAGGAAGTAGCTTTTGCTTTATGCAGGCATCAAAGTAGCGAGTCCAGTTTGTAAAATTAAGTGGCTTGTCCTCATATTCCCAAGCTACAGCCATGAAGCGAACCATTTCGTTTATGACTCTAAATCCAAAATCAAATCCGGATTCCTTTAATATGGATTGGAAAGAGAATATTTCCTCTGTCAATATGTTCCAGAATGATTGTTCCTCTGCAGTGACTTCAATGAATAAGTCTCTTAATTCACCTATTCCATAATCACGAATATGATTTCCTGCCAATGGGTCTTCGAGATATGATATGTTTCCGCTTGGAGAGAGCAGATTGATTCCATTGTTCATATAATCAATAGCAGAATAGGTCTCGAATTCTATGACATTGGCACGATCCAAGACTTTTGGAGAGAACATGTATGTGGTTTCATCTACGTTTACTGTACCTATGATGAATAGGTTTTGAGGTAGTGTTAGTTCCTCCTCTCCGTATAGTGGGATTTTCTCTTTACTTTCAATAGCTGATAGGAAGTCGGCGAAATAGCGTTCTACATGTGATAGGTTCATTTCGTCTAGTATGAGGAAATGTGGTTCTGTAGAGTTGTTTGCTGCTTTTATTAAGTCATATGCAGGTGTGGATTGGTATTCGTTTGTGATTACATTGTAGTAGCCTACTATGTGTCTGTTTTCAGTCCAATTGGCACCTACTGGGATTATTTTGTAATTTGAATCATAATACTTATCTTCTAACATTTTAGTTTCTTTTTCAGTTAATTCAGAAGGAACATCTAACTTCAAAGTTATTCTTTGATTAGGATTTTCATCAGCTAATTTTTTAAGATGATTTTTCACTTTGTCATCAGTTTCATAGAAAAATCTTACATTAAAATTAATTTTTCCTTTAGCAGGAATTCCATCTATTAAAGCAGGAAAAGACTCTTCACAATTCATCTTTGGTATTAAATTTATACTATCTTCTCTTGGGATCGCCCATCCTTTATTAATTGCAGATTTACCAACTTTAACTGATGCTAAAAAAGATTTTGATTCATCACCCACAGAATAAGTTTCCCCGTTTTTATTTTTTAAAGTTTTTTCGATTAAATATTTAGCAAATAACTGAGACAATTTTGTCTTACCAGTACCTGAATTTCCTACACAAAGTATAAAAGGCTTAATCTTTAAAGAAAGTAAAAAATTCTCAATTAACTCTTTATCAAAATAATAATTTTCTTTCAAAAGATAATTATAGAAAGAAATACCATTCTTTTCAATTTCATAATTCATTCTATTTTCCTCAATAATTTCAAAGTTATTTTTAAAAATTTCTATAAGATCATCCCTTAAAACTAATTTATGATCTTTAACTATATCCCAATTAAAAAATACCATCCAAAACAAATCATTATTATCTGAATCTAGAATTTTTCTTTTTTTCAAATATTTTTTCACGTTTAGGGAATTAATAACTACAGTTGTAAAAATATTTAAATTATCAAAGCCTAAGAGCTTCATTTTTTCAGAAATTTCCTCAAAAGTAGAGGTATAATCATCATTTTCTGTGAGAATTTTCATTATGCTAAACATTTCTGTATTAATTACATCAGTGTTAGATAAAGCATCTAACCATTCCTCATTAGAAATATCTATATCATTATTATAATTCTCAAAAATAAATTCATTTAAATCAATGAAAAAATTTAAATCATTTATTAATTCTTTTTCAGATGGAATATCCTGTGAATCGTAATATTTAGCCAAAATAGTGCCTGATTCATGAATAGTTGATAAAATATTATCACTACATAAATCAATGTTGAATAAAAAGTCAGAATTGTTAAAGTTATATTTTGTTAAAAAATCTCTAATTGAATCTGCCTTGGCTTTAACATAATATTTAGAATTTATAGATGAAATTTTAAAATTGTGATTATAAAAAACTCTTAAAGTCAAATAAAAACCAGTCATGTCGGATTTAAATAAATATGTGATATCCACCCCTAAATTTTGTCCATAAGAAGTACAAGAAATCCATGGAACATCTGATAAATTTCCTCTACCAGAAGATGATGAAACATAAATTTTTTCTAAATCAATAAGTTCTTCAAGATCTTTTTTAAAATCATGATTAATAAAATGAGCTATTGGTGCATTTGTTGTGCCTATACTCTCTTTAGCATCAAGATATTCTCTTAATACCTTTTCAAAGCCTTGTTTTAAAATAATTAAACCCCCCTATTTATAAATAAAACTATTTGTTTTAAAACTATAATTAATATATAGTTTACTATTTATAAACTTATAAAATTTTTTAAAAAAAACATGTGAAAATAGAAAAAATACTTCAAAATTATAAATTAATCGTTTTAAATTTATTAAAACTTTTCTCAAAAAATTAAATTATCTGAGATCTGAAATTTTTATATTCTTAGCTAATGTTAAATGATGTTTTCTAAGAATGATTTTCTTTATTTATACTTAATCAATCTTAAAAACTAAAACTGATAAAATAAACTCAATATCTTCATTAAAAAATTCGTACTCAAACCAATTTTTCTCAAAGCGTCCATTAAATTTATTAAAATTATTATGAGTTTTAGTATATTTTTCTATCTCATTAAGAACATGATTAATCCCTTGATTTCTTACAAAGATAATTATTGTTGTTTTTGAATCCTTCCAAGTTAAATAACTTAATAATTGGTCAATTGCTTTAAGATAACCTTTTTCCCATACCAAATTTTACATTCTGAAACAAAAATATTAGAAATACCATGTTTAATTAGAATATCTGTTTTACCAGATTTATTTATTGATTCAGCGGTCACACTTTCATCAATAATTGAACTTAAATGAGCTAATACCAAATCACGTATGCCTTCTTCATCATGATGTTTACATGTTTCTGGATGCTGTTCAAAAGAGGAACAGTATTTATAGATAGAAGTAAGTATTTCTTTATAAGTATTATAATCTAAAGTAGGATTTAATTTAGAAAGTTTTTCAAAATTAATTGAAATTTTATTTTGATAATTTATTGGAATTGAATAAGTTTTTTTATTAATTTTTCCTGAATTAGATTCTGGAATATCTAATGAAACAAAAAAATCATTTTCCTTTATTAAATTTTCTTTTTTATTTTTAAAAGCATTTTTTATATAAATTTCCAAATCTTGATTAATTTTTACAATATCATTATTCATATTTTCAAACATTATAGTTAAATAATCCTTTGACTTATTTACTTCTCTTTTAAAACCTTCAGAATCATTATTTAATTTTAATAAATCAAAACAAATACTCCCATTTTCAATATAAAAATTATTTGGAGGTAACTGAAAACGACTTGGGCGATAGATTAATAAGTCCATATCACCCTTGAAAGGAACACTGAGAACAATACTGGGAACTTCTACTTTTTCATAAGGATTAAATGAAATTTTTCTTGGTAAATCTTTTTTATAAATCTTTTTTGATTTTTTAGCGTATGATATTTCATCAGGATACAACTCTATAAAATCAACTTTGAATAATTTTATCAAATATTGAATGCAATCATTTTCATTATTTGATAATATTTCAATATCATCCATAGACTTAATTCTTTCATCAATGTTTCTTTTTATATTTTCGGTATAATCATATAAATTGGAATTCATATTAAACAATGTAATCATAATTAACTCCTACATTTTTAATTATTTCTTAATAAAATCAAGATATTTAATATCTGTTTTCTTTTTTTAACCATAAAAAACACCTGAAATTTAAAAAATTATACTTAATTGATTTTAATGATAGACATTCAGAATAAAATCTTATCTATTGATTTACTCAAAATATTATAATTAACAATATAATCTATTCCAGGAGAAACTTCTTTTAAAGCTTTATCCATCTTTCTCCAACCTTTTCCATCTGTTACCCATATAAATGTTAAATGAGAATCATTAATTTGATTCTGTAAATCTACATAAGCATTAGCAACTTCAATAGGTTTACTACCAGTTCCATTATAAAAATTACACTCAAATAAATATTTAGGAATATTATTATAATAAATTACATAATCCCAACGCTTTGTTCTTTGAAATCTAATTGTTTCTTCCTTTCCTAAACGATATTCTGGATGATTCTCTATTTTTTTAGCAAGTAATTCTCCAACAATATCTTCAAAAACATGCCCACTTCTATTTTTTCGGCCATTGGTATCTAATCCAACTTCAGTTCCAACAAGATAAGAATATAAATCATCAATTTTAGAAAATAAATCTAATAATCCGGATTTTTTACAAAAATCTACAACCTCATCAACATCAAATTGTTCATTAGAGAAATCAACAACTTTAAACTCATTTTCTTCAATATCCAAAACATCTACTCTTTTATCACGAATAGCTAAAATTGTTGGTAACACCTTTAAAACATTAGGATATTTCCTTAAGATTTCTCTAAAATGAGGCTCAACTTTAGTTAATTCAACCTTATTTAGACTATTTAAAATACTAATTTCAATAATATAATCTTCTAAATTATTAAAAACTTTTTTCCAATTAACAAAGAATTCATAAGTATGATTAGTTTCTAATAAAGTACCAAAAAAATCTTGATTATAATCATCTAATGATTCGTAACCTAATGATGCATATTTAACCATGTTTAAAGATCTTGATTAAATGATATATAAATTTATATAAAAAATTAATAATTTCTAACTAAAATCTCAGTAATAGCTCCTCTTTTAGAAGCATTGGAATTAATAGATCTTTTTGCATAAACTCTATCTATAGTATAACCTGCATAAATATCATCAAAGAAATTATCATTTTCATCTACATTTTTAGGGTCTGAATTACTTAAAATAGCTTTTGCTCCCTTATTGGAAATTCTTTTATAGTACTCTCCCAATTCCCTTTGACTGTCATCATTAAAATCATTGCCTGCATATGTATTGAAATTAGAAGTGTTGCTAATTGGCCTATAAGGAGGATCCAAATAAACAAGAGATTTATCATCAATTAAATCCTCTGATTCTAAAAAGCTACCACAAACTATTGTAGTATGCTGAAGAACTTTAGATACATTACGAATATTTTCATCATCACATATCAATGGCTTTTTATATCTTCCATGAGGAACATTAAATTCCATATTTCGATTTAATCTAAATAAACCATTAAAACATGTTTTATTCATAAAAATAGTATATGCTGCCCTCTGAATGTAATCTTCATTATAATTTTTAAAATCAAAATCAGGAATAGCATCATTGAATTTTTGCCTAATATCTAAATACATTTCTTTTCTTTCATCTTGGCTTTTAGGAATATATTCCTCAGAAAGACTTTTAAGCTCTTCAATTAATTCATTAGGATTATTTTTAATAGCATCATAAGTTAAAATAAGTTCCCTATTGATATCATAAATATAAGCTTCGCTAATATGATAATTAGACATCAAATAGAAAAATAAAGCACCTCCTCCGACAAAAGGTTCAAAGTATTTTTCTATTTTCCTTGATGATTTAATTTCATCAGGAAACTTAGATTCAATGGTTTCAATTAATTGTTTTTTTCCTCCAGCCCATTTTAAAAAAGGTTTAGCTTCAAAGACGGGATTATTCGAAAGGTCATACTGCATGATAAAAATTCCTCAATTAGTTCTAATTATAATTTAGTTTAGATAGTTAATAAATATTAAGAGAGCATTTGAAAAATAAGAAAATACAAAAAACTATAATAAATTTTGGAAAACACATCTCAGTAATGTAAAATTATATTTCCAGTCAAATAATACTTTGATTATTCTAAATTTTAAAAATAATTAATTTATTAACTTATATATCATCCTCAGTTTCATCAATATGATACAAATAATTATCTAAAAAATACTCTCCCAAATACCTTTCTTTAAAATAAAGATTATCATCTTCTAAATTTTTTTCTAAAATCTCTTTTAAATCATTTAAATCAATAAATTGGCTCAATAAATTCCATTCTAAATCTATTGATATATATTTTGATTCCTTTTGGGAATATCTTGTATTAGCGAAAAATTTTATAAAATCGAAAATATTTTCCTTAGAAAAATTTATAAATCTTGCTTTATTTTCCCTTTTCAAGCAACTAAAAATATGAGGATAAATAATCTCTTTTTCCGGCAATATAAATAATGCAGAGTTATCCTCTTCAAAAATCTTATTAATACTATAACATCGTGAAATTTGTATAGAATTAATTAAATCCTCCAAATGTTTTACCTTTTCTTGTTCATTTAATAAATTAATTTTTTTAATTGCAAAATCATAATGATAAAAATAATTATTTTTTATTATTGAATGTTTAATTAATTCTAATAAGTCTTCTACCATTGAATTACAAGATTTATCATTTAAGACATTAATTAAAACATTGGTGGAATGTTTTTCTTTAAATCTAAATTCATTGTTTTCATTTATAAATACTTCAAAAAGAATTCCCCTAATTAGAGAAATTGGAATTTTTTCATCCCCCATATTATCCAAATAGAAATTTAAAATCCTTTTAGAAGTCCAAGACCCTCCATCCGCTGCTTGTAATAAATTTCTGCCAATTTCTTCTAGTTGATTTTTCTCAAACAATGTTAAATCTATTGATTTCAAAAGTTTAGCTACATCATTTTGTATATAATAATCATATGATTTAAAATCATGAATAATTTTTTCATATAACTTAAAAATAGGTAAAGAAGAATTTAAAATCAATATGGGTGGATTTTTATCAATAAATTCATCAATTTTTTCTTTTAAATTTACTTCTAACATATCTTTTTCATATAATGGGAAATATTTATTTAAAAATTCAACTTCAGTGAAAATATTATTTTGAAAATCAAATGAATAATTAAAAACTCTAAATTTAGAATTTTCATCTAATAATTGCCAAATATCCTCTTCAGAAAAAACATTGCAAGAAGTAATCTTATACTTATCTAAAAATTCATTAATATTTTTTAACAAATTAGAGTCTAGAAGAATTAAATTTTTTATAAAAATCAATCCTACATTAGAACACATTTGATTTTTTATATTATGCTCTTTAAGCAAATCTTCAGTAAGTCTAAAAAATAATTTTAAATATGATTTATAATATTTGGAATCTACTCTTTTAAAAAAGTCTGAAGCAAAATCTTTTATTTGATAATCATTTTTATTACCTAAATAATAAGGATCTGATAATAAATGAGATTTTATTAAATTTTCACCATAAGTATATGAATACATAGGTGATTTTGATAAAACTATATGGGTAATATAAAATAATGAAGATAAAACTTCATTTTTATTAGGTTCTTCAAAATTTGGGTGTGCATAGTTATTCCTAGCTTCCCTAACAGTATTTAATTGAGAATATTCGACATCATTAACTAAATTATAATCTTTAGCTAAATTTAATAATTCAAATTCATTTTTATTTTTCAAATATTTTTTATCTAAATCATTTTTAAGTGCTTTATTACTTTCAGATAATATATTAAGCTTTTTATATAAAGATTCTGCACATAAAACCCATATCATGACAGATGCTGACCTATATGCCTCATTTTCTATACATGTTACAATTTCATCAAATAAAAATTTATCATTTTCTTCGTATATACTGTATTTCCACATTTTATAATCATTAAACTCAACATAATCCATAAAAACACCCGATAAAAATTTTTTTATTTATTAAAATTCAAACCCTAAAATAATTCTTAAATGTTTTTCTTTTATTTTTAAGACTAATGATTCCCCAAGCAAAATGACTATATATAAGATTTGAATTAAGATAAAATAATTTTTTCTAATAAATCAAAAAATAATAACATACAAATAATATTAAAATCACTTTAATAATAGAAGAAGAAAAAATAATATCAAGATCATCTTAATCATCTATCCGCAAACATTTTTCTATTCTTTTTATTTTCTTTTCTTTAAATTTGTACATTATTTTTAAAAAATCAGAATGATTAATTGAATAAAATAGTTTATAATGAATTGAAGTACGTTCCATTAGAATTTCCAATTCTTTTAATTCCTGATTAAGATTTATAATATTTTGATTATAGGTTATTCTTTTATTAAGAATATCTTGTAAATCCTCATATTCGCACCGATTAGTACTGGAATTTTTTCTGCAAAAAATATCTGTTTTTTTATAATCCACACTACCTTTCATTGGCATGAATAGAATATTTTCTGGAGTGTATTCAACAGTGATAATTTTAAATGATTTATTTCGTATATCCCCCCAGAATTCGTCATCAACATAATCAATTGGATGAATTTCATAATCTAAATTGTAAGGTAAATATTTAGATAATTTTTTCTTTAAATCTGTAGAATCACTACTATTATCAATCCCGATTGGAATTAGGCCATCTTCACTTTCCTTTACACCTAAACATATGATTCCTCCAGATGTATTTGCAAATCCTAAAATATTTTTGCCAATATATGTACATCAATCTCTTGTTCTTTAAATTCTAAATCATCATATTCACCAGTTAAATTATCCAATGCTATTTTAAAAGTTTTTCTATTAGGATCATCAAATAATTTAGCAAATTTTTCTTTTATCCCTTTTTCATCCATTTGAAACCTCCCATCATATTATTTTAAGATATTAATAATTAAAATTTTGGCATACAAATAACTTCAATTAATTTATAAAAAATTTTAAAAAATCTTTAATCATAAACATCATCTAGACATTTTTAACCCCATTTGATATAAATTTAATCAACATCATTTTGACTTTTAAACAACTCATACCCATCTAAAAAATTTTTAACTATTTGTTCATCCTTAATAGAATTATCACTATCAATTAATATTTTGATTTCATCAACACTTCTGTAACTATTTAATTCATCAACATTTCGCAATAAAAAACTAGAATTTTCCCTTAGAGATAAAAAAGAACTTAATAATTTAAATATTCCTGAAGAAGTAGAAATCAACTCATCAATAATAAAATCATTTTTACTTTCTAAATGTAATTCTGAACCAATATACAATATTTCTCTTAACCTATTTTCAACAATGAAACTATTATTTTCAATATCATTGAATTTTTCTTTAGTTATTTCAGTTAATTCAATAATCTCTTCATCAGTTAAAATAGGTTCATCATAATTATATGGCATGAAATTTCTCTTTTTTATATTATTTAATAAATTAAATAGCAAAATTATATTATTTGAATTTTGATAAACTTCTTTCAACACATTAAACCTATCTTTGTTACCTATCTGATAAATCAACTCTAAACATAAAGTCTCAATTTCCTCCCTATTGGTAAAGAAAATATCTTCCCACATCTGAGTATCAATTGTGAAAAGGAAATTTAAGAAGAATTTATTTTTATGAATCTTATCTAATCTATTTTTAATATTTTCAAAAAATGGCCTTAATTTATTTTCCTTAAATAATCTAATAAATTGCATAACTACAGAAGCATTATCTTTAGAATTAATATAATTTACTATAAAATCAATTTCTGCTTCGGATAAATCTTTAATAACGCTATTTAACTTAAAATAAGCTTTAAAATGATTAGGATGAGAAATCAATAAATTTTTATCTGCAAAATCTTTATTTTCAAACTTAAAAGAAGGTCGACTTATATACATATTCTCCATTTTGGGAAACAACTTTTGAAGGATAAAATTTAAATTTTCGTTATCATTAACTATTTCCTCAAATTCAGATTTTTCAATTAGAAGAATTTCTTTAGTAAGCTCATCTACGATAGTATAATGATAATTAATTAATAAAAATTCATTTAACTTTATTTTATCATAAACTTCAGAATAAAAAACTTGAATAGCAGTGATAACTATAAAATCTACAAAATTTACTTCTCCATTTACTAATTCTAAATTAAATTCTAAAATATTAATAAAACGAACGATATCTCTCATATTTTTAAAAAAATATAAAATGCCACAACGTTTACCATATTGATTATGTTGAAAATCTAAAAATTGATTTAATCTAGTAAAATCTAAACTAATTTGATATTCTCGTGAAATTCTTTTAAAGTGTTTAATTAAACAATCCTTCAGTTCAATGTAATCTATAGATGGTACCTTCAATGGAACATTAATAATCTTTTCGATGTATCTTTCACCACCATAATCTATTTTTAGAGCCTCAGCAATAAAATCTTTATCAAATGCAACTAAATAAACCATATTTTTAAAATCTGCCATTATTTTAATTAATTTAAACATCTCCGCGATTTCATCTCTAGATAATCTATCTAAATCATCAATAATACATACTACTTTTTGATTAACAAATTCTTCATCAATTTTTTCCTTAAGAGATGCTAAGTTTTCTTCTTCAGAAGAATAAGTCAAAATATTTTCAAGACTACTACCTACTTTAGGGTCATAGAGCAAAGAAGCGGAAACAGCTATCTTCTTTAGTATCTCCAATTCATTTACTTTAAATTTATATCTTTTTAAAATATCCTTTAAAGAATTATCTCTTGAGTTTGTAAATTCCTTTATCAATTCGTCGAAAAACTGTTCTACTAATTGATGATAAGTTGAATGAAGCCAAGGATTGAATTTTATGATTTTAATATCAGAATCTTTTAGATACTCTTCTGTCATATTTAAAAGAGAAGTTTTACCTGATCCCCATTCCCCCATTAAACCAATTGTTAAACAATTATTAACTTCATTTCTATTAAAATAATTTTGAATATTTGCCGCTAAATTTTTTGCAAAATTTGATCTATTTAAACTATCTTCCCCAATATTGATATCTTTATCTTCATTTAACATAATAAATCACTTGATAAAATTATAATTTAATTAAATCTGCATTTAATTGATGGACAGTTTTACCATCTATTTTTTTATATTTAAAATCTTCATGAACTTTAACTAATCTAATTAAATATATAATTGCATTTTTAACAATTTTAGCTAATTCTATAGTATCCTTTGTAAACTCTTCAATAGTTCTATCTTCTTCATTAAGTTTTATAAAAGAAATTCTTAAAAATTTATGAGTTAAACTATTTCGAATATTTCTTAAATATTCCTTTTCATTTCCATATTCAAAATCTAAATAAATATCATATAAAGCATTTAAACCAGGATTATTTAAAGATTCTATTTTTTTATTTATTTTACTCCCTTTACTATTAAACCAAATATGACGAAAATCAGCTTTTTTTGAAGATTTTCCTATTTCTAAATAATCATTAATGAAATATGCTATTTTATCTAGTATATTAAAAAGATTTGTGAAAGAATTTTTTAATAGTTGTATTCTTATATCGTTTTCTTCATAGTTTAGTGTATTAATAATAAAAACATTCTTAGTAATGAAATCCAAATCTATGCCTTCATATTGAGATAGAATTAACAAAAACCTTGCTGAAACATAATCCATTTTAATTTGATTTAAATATGAAGATAAAATTAGAAATGGATCATCTTCAAGTCCATATTTAGTTTCAACAATCATATTATCTATTACTATAGTATCTCCTATGGAATTTTCACATCTTTGACAGAAATTACATAAATTTAAATATAATTTATTATCTAAACAAAAATTAATCATAAACCCTTCAAATTCATCCCCTGAAGGTCTTTGTAAATCAGCAGGTATTTCTTGATTAAGAATTTCTTCATTTAAATTCTCTTCAATGATATTTACATATTCTTCTGAAATGGCTCTAAAATCAGAATACAATCCAGAATTTTCCAATGCTAATTTAAAACAGTTATAGGCATCTTTTAAAATTACTAAATAATCTTTAGTAAAAAATGAATATTGATAAAGAGCAATTCCTTTATTAACTAGAGCTCTACTATCTTTAGAAATATCTAAAACTTTCTCATAATATTCTAAGCCATCTATTGTTCTACCAATATAATTATATGTATTAGCTAAATTAATATACAAATCTGGATTTTCTTGAGGGGGTGTATGATTGATTTCTTCCCTATATAATTTTTTAGCTTTAAATAGTAAATGATCATCTTTAATTAAATAGTTATTTTTATTTAAAACAAATTTGGCAAAATACCCATTAGCTAAATTATAATTAACATTTATATTTGTAGACTCTTTTAAATCTTCAAAAATTTCTATTCCTTCATCAACATAGTCCATATTTTTTGAAACTGACCCTATATCTATAAGTAATGCCCCTATTTGATATTTAAATTCAAATTTTTCATCTTTAAGTTTTTCTAAAATTTTTTCACTGAAATCAACTTGACCATTGTTTAAATAATCGTATGCTTTATTAACTAAATCCTCATTATACATGAAATACCTCAAATTCAATATTTAGGAACAATTATAGTTTTTACCTCTATTTCATCAGAATTATTAGATAAATCTTTTTCTAATCCCTTAGGATTATTAATAAACTCTTTAGGATCATATACAAAACAATATAACTTTTCACAATCTAGGTGTTTTGCATATTTTTCTATATCAATTATTAACTCTTCACCAAGTTTTTTATCCTTAAGATTTTCTCTAGTCATTTTTGTTTCAATTACTGTATTAATATCCTTAATTAAAAAGTCCATTCTACTAGTTGCACCAGCATATGATGGGGTATACTCTTCAGGACGGACATCATCAAAATGGATAAGTAATAATGAATGAAGCAAATCTTGTACATCATACTCATCTTTTATTTCTAAAGTTGTTCTGTTATCATGCCTATTACGCAATTGCCTAACAACCCTATGGAAATTATTTAAAACTTCTTCTAAAATTTGTATTTTATCTAAATTTGCTTTAGGACTACTATTTATATCAAGAGTTCCATCTTCAATATCTTCAATTATAGACTCTAATATACTTACTCCTTTCTCAGCTAAATAATAATAATTATGATCCAATTCATTTTTAAAAGTATTAAATCTAAATTCATCAATTGAAATAATTTGTAAAAAACTTAATGTTTTATGTTTCCATTTAACAAATTTTGCATGATTAACCTCCTCTGGAAATGCGATTCCCGGTTTATGACCCATTCTAGTTTTTAATAAATCTTGACCTTCTTCATATAATTTGTTTAATTTTTCTAAATTTGACATGATTTACCTTCTTTCTTAAATTGATTTATTCAAACAACCTAAAACCAAAATTTTCAGTATCCTCTTTATATAAAGAATTATAATACTCCTCAAAACTACTGCAAGGCATACCCCTTTCTTTCTCAATCATCCTATAATACAAATCACAAGCTTCATCATAATCTATAATATCTTTATCAAATGCTAAAGCCAGAAAATATGATGTGGTAAGCAAAGGCAATTCATACTTATCAACATAATCCTTAATGTCATAAAAATTATTGGATGCAATAACCCCTTCCCTTTCTATAGCAAATGCAAGGGCTGCGGATTCACCTTTACCTAACTTTTTAAAATCTTCATGCCAGTACCCATTTTTAATAGCCCTATAAGCTATATTTACTCTAGAATTAGATTTTATAACAGGGACTTTAACAAAACCTGAATCCCTTAAATCGATGATTGTTTCCTTTACTATATTAGGAGATTTTTTCCTAGTCAATTCCTTAAAAACTTGCATAGGAACTATAATTTCATTAAAAGCTTTTTTTAAAATGAAAGTTTCTCCTATTGTCAAAAAGCAAATTAAAAAATCAGCATCATAAAAAATTATTTTATCAATCAAATAATCCCTCCCCTTTACAAAAACAAGAATTTCAATCAAAGAAATAATCTTCCTTCAAGTCATAAACCATATCTGACCTAAAATTACTGTTTAAAATTTCATTTTTTAGTCCAGTGGAGATTTTTCCTTTAGAATGAATCTTTTCAACAAGAGGGATTAAATGTCCTACGGCATAATATTGCTTATTTTCATCTGAAGGTTCATATAAATCCAAATCATAACCTAATCTAAGAGCATTACCTTTAACACCATATTTAAATCTCTCAAAATCATATAAACTAATATCTTTTTCACGTCTTAAACGGTACAACATACTTTTATGGCTGATGGCAAACCATTGTTCACATTTAATAATATTTTTAATTGTCCATTTCTCCCTAACATTTTCTCTTTTAAACTCTCTTAAAGCAGGCATTGGCATCAAAAGACAAGATGCAAAATTGTTTGCTTCCTCTTCGACTTCATCATTATCATCATCAGCACAAAAGAACTGGTTATTGGAATCATCATATAATAAATGGTATATCTCATGTGCCAATGTAAAATTCTGTCTGCCCTTGGAGTGAATAGAATTAATTACAACAACAGAATCTCCATCATTTTTAGAACAAGCCCCGCTTATATCCTTATCTATTTTCATCCAAATAATTGTAAGATTCTTTATTTTTTCTAAAGCTAAAGAAAAAATATCTATAGGGCTGTAATCATCAATACCCCATTGCCTTCTTAAAGACAATGCCAAATCATTAGTTTCGTGATATTCCAACATATTAATCCTCATCTAACTCCCTTAACATTTTTATATAACCCATAGTTTCATTGATTTGAGCGATTACATTTAAATCCATCTTTTTATTCTTACGAAATGCTATATTGGAAGGTGTATACTCATCTGATTCACCTAAAATATATTCTTCTGAACAATTAAACAATGAACATAATTCCTCTATTAAATCCATGCTTATTGTTCTTTTTCCAAGCTCAATTTTAGATAGATTGCTTTGATCAATTTCTAAAAAGTCAGCTACTTGCTTTTGAGTATATTTATGTTCCTCCCTTAGATTTTTAATACGTTCACCATATAGATTATTCATTTTTATCCCCCAATTTTTAAGTAATCATATTATGACCTTAAAAATATATAAAGTTTTGCAATAAAATAGGTCATGATACAAATTTACATAAACGAACTACTTTCCACAAATTCACCGAACTACTTTTACAAAATCTGCCGAACTACTTTTCATAAATTTACCAAAACCAAAAATTTCAATATAACTCTTTTTGACAATATGTAATGCAATTTTCATCATATAATATTACAGGATGAATTTTTCATTATGTAGCTTGCAATTATATTTAAAATCAGATGTTCAGTAGTTGATGATTAAGATATCATTTGGTTGATGATTAATTTTTTTAAATCCTTTAAATTGTTTATTTCATTATTTAAACTATTTTAATTAAAAATAAAAAAATCAAGCTGTTGATGATTAAGGTTGATGATTAAGGTTTTTGGATCCTATACTTCAAGAGAAAGTTTTCCTTTTCAAGCCTGACTATCTTATCAAAGTATTCATCAAGCTTGTCACGATATGCCTTCTCTATTCCTTTACAATAATTTATATGCCTCTTTATCTCACTACCTGCTTTTTCTCCAATAGCTCATTCAATTCAATGATTCTTTCTTCCATCAATTTATTATTGGATTTCCCCCTTCCTATCCTTTAATCAAAAGATCAATTTATTATTGGATTTCCCCCTTCCTATCCTTTAATCAAAAGATCAATTTTTATAAAATAATTATTTCAAAATTTCATATTCCAAAAGATAAATAAACTTTTAAATAATTCAAATGCATAAATAAGCATAAATATAGAAAAGGCAAAGGGGATAATATGAACTACTGTTTCAACTGTGGATCTGAACTAATGGATAAGGACCAGAAGTTCTGCATAAAATGCGGCATTGACTTAAGAGAGTACAAGCAAAGGAGAGAAAATTTCAACAAGGACTCAAGAAAGAAATACGAACCATTAAAAGGCGAATCCTATAACGATTACCTTGAAAGAATCAATTCACCTATAAAGGACAAAATAGCTGCAGAAGAGGAAATGGAATCAGAAAGTGCGATCCATAAGGATTATAATCCTCTAAAGTCCATCAGGGAGTCTAAAATGATTTTCCCTGAAGAGGAAATGGAAGAGCTTGTAGAAACTTATGAAATTAAAGAAAATGGAAAAGAAGTAATTTCAGAAGGAATGTTCGGAAAGCCATCAGTGTCTACAGAAGGAAACTATATGTTTGAAGGAATCTGCGGAAAACCAAAATACTATATCGATGGAGACATAATCAGGGAAAATAACCGATTCGGAAGGCCAGCTTATAGAATAGAGGGCAACTACATAAGGGAAGGAATGTATGGAAAGCCTAAGTACTATATCGATGGTGACTTGATCAAAGAGAGCAATCAATTCGGCAAAGTGGTTGGCAGAAGGAGAAAATTATGAATTTTTTTATAATGGAGACTGTAAAATTTTATATGCTTTTTTTAAAAATAGTTTTTAATTATTCTGTTTTTTATTGATCCAACTCCTATTTTAAAAAAATAAAAATTGAAAATTGATTATAAAAAATGATTTTTATAACAATTTTCCTTAATTTATAGTAAGCTTTGCAGTTTTGCTCATTGCTGCATACATGTTGTTTCCAGCAAACTTGGCTGTGAAGCTGTAGGTTCCTTTTTTGCTTAGGCTTACCTTGACAGTTGCAACTCCTTTAGCATTGGTGGTGGCAGAGTAGGTCTTGCCGTTAACGGTGAATGTGACTTTCTTGCCTTTCACTAATTTTCCGCTAGCTGATTTGAATGTTGCGGTCAATGTTTTGCTTGTTGCGCTTGCCTTGTAGGATTTGTTAGGAACGGTTAGGCTTCCTTTCTGTTTGCTTACAACGATTTTTGCAACGATGAATGATCCGTTGTACTCGTCATCACCGAGGTAGCTTACAGCGAATGTGTAGGTTCCTGCGTTCTTGAGGTTGATTTGGAGTCTTGCCTGACCGTTTTCATCAGTCACTCTGTCGTATACGTTACCATTGAATCCGATTTGCACAGGTTTGTTTTTCAATAGGTTGTTGTTTTTGTCCTTTAAAGTAATGTAGAAGTATTTGCCTACCCTTCCGTCAGTATCAACGTCCACTGCAGTGCTTGTCATGTTTTCGTAGACAATTTGAGTCTCTATTCTATCTGCTTTAGCAGGACCAGCAGGAATGTTCACATCACCTCCTGAGACTACACTTGTCACGTCAAAGTCGAATGGGTTTATTCCTGCATCCATTGCATTTCCTGAAATGACAATGTCATTGGTTGGAGCAAGGACTCCTCTTTCAGACTCAAGTTTCAATACAATGACGGATTCAGGCACTACATCTTCATCAGCAGCTTCGATAGTGTTGCCTGTAATGCTGATTGCTTGAGTGTCAATGGACAATGGATTGGTGTCGTTGTCTGCAGTTGCCTTAACGATCACATCTCCATTTTTTACCTTAAAGTCAATGCCAGTGATGTTTACGCTATCTGGGCCGTTTTCGGATTTAGCCGGAACAATGAAGATTGGATTTCCGTCACCGGCAGATGAAATGCTAGTGTCTTCGCTTCCTTTGATTGTCACATTCTTGGTAATCTTAACATTGGAAATGTTTTCAAATGAATAGTTGCCCAATTCAATTATGGCACCTTCCTCTGCATTGTCAATCAATGCTTGAAGATCAGCTGCAGTCCTGACTTCCCTTTTGACTGTGAAAGCCTTTTCAACTGGCTCAAAGAGGTAGGAGTTTCCTGCATCATCAGTGAATGACTTGATTGAAATTGTGTAGTCGCCATATTTCAATGCATTGCCTAAGTCAATGCTGAAGATGTTTTTATCGACTGATGCGCTTGCATCACTTCCATTTAAGGAATATGCCAATGCCAATGGCTGATTTGTGATTCCTGATTCGAAAGTGCCTGAAATCACAATGTCTTCACCGTTTTCATAGCTTTCCTTAACATTATAATCTGGAGCTTGAACTGTTATGTTAGAGTTTTCTATGCTGATGGCATTTTCGACAATCTGATGCATATTATAGTCTGAGCTTGCCTGATTGCCTGCAAATGAGGATTCGTTGACGGTCACTTTTCCGCTTGCATAGATTGCACCACCCTGATTGCTTGCAGTGTTGCCTTCAAAGATTGATTTTTCAATTGTTGAGCTTGAGAGCTTATTTGCAAATGCACCGCCATAGCTTGCAGAGTTATCGGCAAACTTGACATTGTCAAAAGCGCTTGTTATTCCAGCTCCTTGAAGGTATGCTGCTCCGCCTTGACCGTTAGCGGAGTTTTCTGTGAAATTGGAATCATTGATTGATATGTCACAGGATGTTAGATGAGCATAGATTGCTCCGCCATCGCTTGCAGAGTTCCTGTTGAATCTGGAACCGGTTACATTTATGGCATTTGCGAAATTGAAAACATTTATTGCACCGCCGTTTGAAACGGCAGTGTTATCATTGAAATCGGTATTTTCAACATTCAATTTGCCTGAATTCATATGGATTGCACCTGCACCGCCAGCAGTGCCGGTGGATGTTGCCTTATTTGCCTCGAAGCTTGAATCCTTAACATTCAAAGTGGATGAATGTGCATTATGGTAAATTGCACCGCCGCAATTAGCTGAGTTATTGGTGAATGTAGTGTTTTCAACGGTTAAGGTACCTCCCATGACATGGATTGCACCACCCTGATTGCTGGAACTGTCCTTGATGACTGAATCCTTAAGAAGCAAGCTGGTAATGCTATTGGAAACAATGATTGCCCCGCCATTATTGGATTTGCCATTGGCTAAAGTGACACCTTCCAAAACTACATTTGCCTTGTAGACATCAAATATTTTAGCAAGCTTTAGAGCATTGATTATATGGCCGTTGCCTTTTATGGTAATGTCCTTATCCACCAATATTCCATCCACATATCCTGAATCATATTCAGGATCGTAGGTGAAATCATATGGAAGCTCTAAAACCCCTTCACTTCTGTCTATCAATGATTTCAAATCAGTGAATGTTCCAGGTGCGACACTTGGTCCCGCTTCGACTACATTGAAGGTTATGTAATCTGAAAAGTAATAAGTGCTGTAATGCACTTGAACAAATCTTAGGCTTACATTTCCAGGAGTGTCGAATGTATATGGCACTCCTGTTGCGCTGGTTGCCTGTGAATATGTTCCTACAGGATTGTCAGTATATCCTCCGCCTTGAACTTGAATGTAAATATCAGCGGGAGTGTAGCTGCTTTGCTCAGTACCTAATTTAAGGTATACCTCTTCGCCAACATCATATGATTCCTTTTGTCCTCCTACTACAGATATTCCCATATCTCCAGCCAATATCTCTTCGTCATCGGATGAAGAGAGAATATCCGTAGATTCATCTGTCTTTGCATCTTCTTGAATTAATTCATTCCCACCCATTTGACTTGAATCTTGGGATGTTGCAATTGAAATATCATCGTTTGCCTGTGATTCGGCATCTGCTGCTGAAACCGCACCTATAGATAATGACACTAAAGTCAAAATTATTAGTGCAGCCCATAATTTTTTATTTATCATGATATTTTTCACCTATCGCTTTAGATTTTTAAAAATATAGTGCATATCATATAACTAAACTAAATTAAGTTAATAAATATTATATGCATACTTTAATATTTAGGTATACCTAAATATAAATATTTGCATTTTATATAAAAAACAGCTGCTTTTAGTTATTTAAGTGAAAAATAGGAAAATGCAGTTTCAGATAAATTTTTAATAATGATAAATTGCTGTAAATATAAAACAATCAGCTAGAAAAAAATATTTGCAATTATTCATAAAAATCCATATCAAATATCCAAAAGATTGGACACCTATATATAAAAAGCATAAAAACACGAACAAACCTTTAAAAATTTAAATGCATATTTTGACACCACAGATGTGATACCTGCTCCAAGAATTGCTCCAATGATTATTATTAAAAATTCCAACGGTATTGCAAATCCGACTGCTGCAAGCTGGTCTGCGCCAAGACTGCACCCCAAAAGGAATCGATGGTATTGTATAGTGAAATTACCATCATTGACAGCATCAAAGGCAATGCCAGTTTTTTAATCTCCTTGCAACATCACCCATTAGCAGAAATTAAGTTATGCAATACTTAATTGAACCATAATTTTAAAAAAAAAATAATCAAGATTATATATAATGAAAAATACATTATATTACAACATATAATGAAAAATTAATTATATAATTCAAAATACAATACATAAAATTATATAATGAAAAATACATTACAGGAGGGAAGCAAATGGATGAAATTGCAAGCATAACAGACACAAATTTAACCGAAACACAATTTTTCAACCGAACAGATGAAATCAACATATTATCAAACTTATTAATTAGCACTGAATTCAATTCCGCACCCACAATACTTCTAACAGGGATTAGAGGAGTTGGAAAAACAGCACTCATCAAAAAAATCAAAAGCAAGTTCAAAAGAGAATATTTGGTTGTGGACATCGACTTATCCAGAAGCGATGCATACCAACAGAAAAACCTCACAAGAGCAAGCATAATTAAAATAATTTATGACACAATTATCAAATCATCCAAAGAATTTGGCTTAAAAACAATCAACAAGCAAATAGAAAAATATTTTAAAACAAAAAATTTCAAAATAGATAAACTTTTATCCTACGAACACATTCCAATTCCAATATTCGAAAGGGAAGACAATTATGAAAAATTAGCGGAATTTGTAATGGAATTACCTCAAAAAATTTATGAAGACAATAAAGATAAACTGAAAGGAGTTTTCATATTCATTGATGAAATCCAATTAATGAAAGATTTGGGTGATGAGCTGAATGGATTTTTATGGTATATGCGCAGTTTCATCCAAACACAAAAAAATGTTGCATACCTATTCTGCGGAAGCATGAGCTTAAAAGATAGTTTAATAAATGATTTGAATGGCAATAAAGGAGCATTTGGAGGACGGATGCTGACAATTGAAATTCAACCATTTTCAAAACAAACCACTGAAAACTATATTAAATCAATGACAAGAAACATACAGCTCGATGATGATGGATTTGAAAGATTTTACAAATGTACACGTGGAATTCCATATTACATCAACATATTTGCAAAATATCTTCCAGAAAACATAAAATTAACTGAAAATAATATCATTGAATTATTCAAGGATTCGATTGATTATCTTGCTATCCATTTCATATATATGTGGTCTAAATTAACATTTCAAGAACAAAAAATCATAATTTCACTACTTGAAAGTCCCAAAAAAAGAATAGAAGTAGCAAATTTCCTCAAAGTAACCAGCGGATCACTAAACCGACCACTAAATCGCCTTCTAGATTATGATTTAATTGAATATGCAAATGACAAATATCAAATTACAGACCCTATTTTCACATACTGGCTTAAGAACAGTTATGAAAAAAATGGAATATATCCATTTAGAAGCATTTAAAACAACCTAGTTTGTGCATCAACATAACTAAGTTCTTTAACCTCTTTTACAACATCACCACCTTTAACGTCCCCAATCAGAGAGGTGAATCAGGATTATGCAATTTTTGGTTCTTTTTAACCAACTTCATGTTGGCATTGGCATAACAGTATAGAAATTATATACTAAAAATTGAAATTTGTTTCATATAGTGGACAATCCCTAAATAACCGTTTTTTAAATTTCATCACCTAATAAAAAGTCAATTATATTCATATGTTTTATTCCGTCCCTAGACATGTTAAATTCATCCATGCTTAAGACATATGCATCATATTTATCAGGAATGTTCAATAACGGTGTAAATTCCCTTTCTATTACTTCATCAGAAGCTAAAAGATAAGCAACTTGAATATAAATTTTATTATTCTTATTTTTAGCTATGAAATCCACTTCCTTATTTTTAATCCAACCCACTTTAACTGAATATCCTCTTCTTAAAAGTTCAATATAGACAATGTTTTCAATTATTCTAGCTAACCATTTATTATTTTCATCAACCAATGCATGGTGAAATCCATGATCAGTTAAATAGTATTTTTCTTGTGTAGATAAGAGTTTTTTTCCTAATATGTCTTCACGTAACACCCTATGGCAAAATAGTGATTCAACAATGAAGTTTGTATAATTATTGATGGTTTCTCTTGAAGTTTTTTTAGTTTCGGATTTTAAAAAATTTGCTATGCTTTTTTTAGAGAATGTTTGTCCAATGGAATTCATAATGTAATAAATGAACCTTTTAAATGTATCAATTCCTCTGATTTCATGCCTTGAGAGAATATCGCTGATAATAATCGAATCATAGATATCTAAAAGTGCATTGATTTTGGCGTCTTCATCTTTTAAAGAAAGCAATGAAGGCATTCCCCCGTATTGCATGTATTGCATGAAATATTCATATATTTTAGATTTATCCATTTCAATATTGTTAATTTCATCATGATACTTTAAAATTTCTTTAAATGAAAAAGGATAAATGTTTATATGAACATATCTTCCTGCAACCAATGTAGAAAGTTCAGATGAAAATAATTTTGAATTAGATCCAGTAACATAAATATCCGAATCAAAAGAAACCCTATATGAATTAATTGACTCTTCCCATTTATCAACCAATTGAATTTCATCAAACAACAAATAGACCTTACCTTCAATATCTTTAACTTTATCTAAAACAACTTCATCCAATTCTTTTGAGGTCTTAATATGTCTATATTTCACATTTTCAAATGATATGTAAATTATATTCTCATCATTAATACCTAAACCCTTAAGTTCCTCGATAATACTTTTTAAAAATGTTGTTTTTCCACATCTACGCAATCCAATAATGATTTTAATAAAATCCGTGTCCAAATAGTTATAAAAAACTTTAAGATACTCTTCTCTTTTAATCATACAATCACTTCTTAATACTATATTTAGATTATACTCATATATAAATTTGTCAGTTATAACTTACAAAACTAATAAATTAAAAAAAAATAAAAAATATAACTTACAAAACTAATAAATTAAAAAAAATAAAATTAAATCATCAATACAATTAGTTAACAAGACTCAGTTGGAGACCATATCACTTCATTCATTTGAAGTTGAAATTCATTCTTCATTTTTTTATAGCACTTCATTCATTTGAAGTTGAAAGTCATTCTTCATTTTTTTATAGCACTTCATTTATTTGAAGTAATGTTTTTAACTACATTTAAATGAAGTACTTCAAATTGTTAAAGAATACATTTTATAAAATATAGTATACCACTCACATAATTAAAAAATAGATCCATTGGCTAATTTTTATCAAAACTACCTTTTCAATTTAAGCAAATTCTCCTTCAATATCTTATATATGCTTTCTGCACCAATGATCTCATCATCGCTCACATTCCAGCTTGAAGGGTACAATATGAATGGCTTGGATTGGTCTCCCCCTGCTCCTCCATGGCTTCCAACCAATTCCTCAAAAGCACATACCTCATCTGACCTCTCATCATAAAAGCTGTTGACAAGAATATCCGGTGTATGTTCAAATGAACTTGTTCTTTTCAAATGTCTGACAATATTATCTCCAAACCCAATAAGTGGATTTTCACCATCAATCTTGCCGCTATCAAGATAGTATGTTCCATTCTTACCAATGGCTAAGTCACCATGTTCGGCTGAATTAACTAAAATAAACCCAACATACTCATTATTTATGATTCCTGGTATCAGTTCAGGGAAATAGCTGTTAAGCTCCTCATATGTCAATCTTTGGCTCCATTGTGTCAAATAGATCATTGCAAGGTTTCCTGAAGCCAATACGATGACTTCAGAGTCACTTAATTCCTGTGCCTCCTTTTCCTCTTTGGCTATTTTCTTTTCCCTTCTTGCAAATGGAGTGTAGTCGGATACAAAATGGTCGTCATTTGAATCCATTTTTGCAAAGACTGACATGTCTTCAGGCAGCAATGACTTGACAAAGTCCTCAAAGCTTTCGCCATATCTCTGGGTGAATGTTGCACCGTTTGTTTGGCCGTGGTCTGATTGGATCACGAACTGATATTCCCTAGGGGAATACTTGTTTCCATCAATCAAGCGTTTGATCTGCTTGTCCATTTGCCTTAAGGCTAGCCATGCATCACTGTCCCTGACTCCAGAGTGGTGGGCTATCTCATCATAGCCCAGATATGTTGAGTATGCAACATCAACATCCCCCACCATCATGTCTCCAATCAGTGTTGAGGTGTTGATTTCCCTCATGAAGACGTTTGTGGCAGCCCTTGTTGGAATGTAAACTATTCCACGTTTTATCCTTGGCTTGACATTTCTTAGGGAATGTGTAATCTGTGACCATACTTCATGCACCATATCTGCAATGAACAATGCGATGATACGTGCAAAATTGCTCGGATTGGAAAATACGGAATACCATGCCTTATTGTAGAGCTTCTTAAAATCCATTATCTTGCTGAATGTGAATATCACATTGTCAGTGTCTCCGGAGAAGAGGTTGCTTCTGCTTGCTCCATTATCCGTAAGCAAACCGTCTCCATTTGAGATTCTCTCCTCCAGTTCAGGGACTTTGGTGATTCCGGAGCATTGCATCATCTGATTGCCGTTTCCTTTTTCTATCCATCTGAATGCGACGATGCCTTCATTGTTTCCATGAAGGATTCCGGCCTGGCTTGCACCGGTTTGTGAAGAAAGATCAGTTTCCCACATCCTAAGAGTGTACTCATTGCTCTCAATCATTTCCTTGACGGTTGGCATATCTCCCCTTTCGACAGCTTCGCGCAGCACTTCATAGGCAAGCCCGTCGATTTCAACGATTATCACTCCAGGATAATCCTTGACTTCAGCTTTTCTTTTCTTTTTAGCATCATTAAAAACAGCACGGTAATATGAACTGTCATCCTCAATTGTTATCAATGAGGAGAGTAAGGTTGTAACGGCAGCCATAGCTAATGGGGCAAGAATGACTGCAGGGCCTTGAATTTCTACGAAAAACAATGGTGCGAGTTCCTCAAGGAGAATTCCATTCAATATCAAAGCTCCAAATCCGAAGGTCAAAACCAAAAACGGCATCGCAATTCTTGTCAGCACAGGCCAGAGGATGGAATTGATCAAACCGATGAAGAGCACTAAAAAGAATATGTCATCAAATGAGCTGATCTTGACTCCCAAGCCTAAAAAGCTTATCAGGTATATTCCTATGATGTTTCCAATAAACACTATCAGACTTCTCTTGAAACTTCTTTTCGGGGTTTGCTTTTCATTGATAATTTCCATCCTATTCATCACCGGCATTCGTTTTAAATTTAAAATCATTGGATTAACTGATATAATTATATATTGTGCAAGTAAACTATTTAAAAGATTCTAGTTTACTATATAAAACTATACATAAATTTCTCCTCTAATTTTGCTTATTTTTTACCATATAACTATAATTTTACAGTATGACAAGAATATTGACCTTAAATTTTAGATAAGCTTTATATAATACCATATACAAAGTATTTTAAAAATAAATGGAGGTGAAATAATTGCAAAAAATCGATAGATTCAGAATGAGAATGGAAACACAGAAAGAAATGTACACAGAAGAATTAAAAAAATTCACTGAAAAATATGATTTTTTAGGTGATTTTGTCATAATGGAAGAGCGAGACATTGATACTGTAGATTATATCTATCATTTCAATAATCTGAATGGAACCAGCAAAGAGATTCTAAATTCCACACGCGATGAAATATATAATCATATGATAAAATTCTCAGAGGACAATGGAATCGATGAATTCAGCGAAAATGCATTTATCTTTTTTTAAGAGGTGATTGAATGAATTTGATCAAACTCTTTTAAATAATTTGCTAGTAGAAGAAAATAAAATCATGCCAACTTAATTTTTATAAACAAGTTTACCATATAAAACTACATATAAATTTCTCCACTAATTTTGCTTATTTTTTTACAAAATCATTATAATATTAATGTGCATAACTGATTAATTTGAATTTTAGTCAAGCCAGTGGCTTTAGATACTTCCTCTAAATCAGCCCCTTTTTTAATCATATCAATAGCTATGAAACTTTTCTCAATTCCTTGATTAAATAGTCCTTCTTTAAGCTTTTTAGCCTCAGGGGTCAAAACCACCATCCCATTACCTCCAATCCACTTTAAATCCAATTCACTTTCCATTTGCAATATCAGAAATCTCATCAACACTCACACCAGTAAGCCTAGAAACCTCCTCAAAAGAAAGACCATTGGAAAGAATACTTGAAATAATATCAATCCTATCTTCCAACCTACCTTCCAACTTACCTTCCAACTTACCTTCCAATCGGCCTTCCTCTTTTATGCTTTTTATAGCCATCTTCTCCAAACGCTTCTTAGCAGATTCAGTCAACTCAACCACCATCTCATTACCTCCAATAACTCAAAATCCAAAATAATCACTTTCCATTAGCAATATCAGAAATCTCATCAACACTTACACCAGTAAGCCTAGAAACCTCCTCAAAAGAAAGACCCTTGGAAAGAATACTTGAAATAATATCAATCCTATCTTCCAACCTACCTTCCTCTTTTATGCTTTTTATAGCCATCTTCTCCAAACGCTTCTTAGCAGATTCAGTCAACTCAACCACCATCTCATTACCTCCTATTTCATTAAAATCATTCCCATCAAACCATTCATCCGCAAAGTTAAACAAAATCATTAGCATATCCCTTTTCTCCTGAATGCCTATTGTCTCAATCAATTGCGTAAGCCGAATGGTTTCCTTTAATGTCTCAACCCTATTCCCATCATCCATTGCCGGACACATTAGAAAGAGGGCCTTTTCCTTATCTGACATTATAATATTGTTTGATATTTTATTTGAACAGTTATTTAAAGTTTGTTTTTTGTTTAGAGCCTTTAACGATATGATAAACATTGTAAACCCATCAAATTGATTGATTTTATGATGAATAATCTCATGCTTGTCGTTATCCATGCTAAAAACAACTGTAAAAACATATTTGCCATGCACATTATGCAATACCGCCTGATATACATTAAACTTTGATCTCTGTTCGAAATCTATCTTTGATGAGTGAAACTCAAGATTCAATATCAGACCCTCATCTGTATCAAAAGGCACATCAGCAATGAACCTCATGCCGTTTTTTAGATTCAATTCATTCGGAAGCTTTTCCTTAAAGTGCAAACGAAAATCTTCGCCGCATGATATCTGTATGGAATCGCTTTCCAGAATGTCCCTGCCGAATTTTTCCCGAATCTCTGGCGGGCAGTTTTCCCTAATCAGTTCAGACCAGTTATCTGAAATCACCTGATGAATGATATCAAGGATTCCCTGAGGATACATGTCAAAAATGTTCTTGAAATTCTTATCATAAACCGGCTTAGATATCATATCACCTCCTCTAAATTTGTAAGTAATCTTAATTTGTAAAAACTAGTATTTAAATTAGTCAGTTTAATCTAATTAGAATTTTACAGTCTTATTTTAATATTTGAAGTTCATACAATATTTTAATTTGATTATAAAATTATAATAATTTTGCAAAAAGAAAAAAAGCTAATGAAATTCAATTAAAATATGTGAGTTTTTCAATGAAAAAATAGCTGAAAAATTTGGATAGGATTGATGTTTATGAAGGTGGAAAATGATGAATTTGAGTCAAGCTTTCTTAAAAAGTTTGGTCGGTAAAAAAAGAGATAAAAATCACCACTAATTTTTAATTTTGTAAACAAGTTTACCATATAAAACTATACATAAATTTTCTCCCCTAATTTTACCATATAACTTTAATTTTACAGTATAGCAAGAATATTGACCTTAAATTTTAGATAAGCTTTATATAATACCATATACAAAGTATTTTTAAAAACAAATGGAGGAAGCATGAGAAAAATAGATGAATTTAAAATTGAAATGGAAGAACCCAAAAAGATCTACACAGAAGAACTGAAAAGATTTACTGCACTTAGAAAAAAAGCAGATTATGGCCTTTCTTTAGACATAAGTCAAAAGGAAGTCTCCGATGCAATTGCTCATATGGAAAAAATATTCAATCAGCTTGAAATGAATTGAAAAAACTATTTTTTTTAAAAAATATTATAACTGTTTTTAAAAATCAAACTTTTAAATACACTTCAACAATATTATCAACTTCCATTCTATTTTGAGGTGAATACCCTTTTTATTGTTTAAAAAATATTGAAATCGATGTATAAATGCACTTTAATATTCTGAAGCAATGAACTTATAAAAAACAAGAAAAAAACAGCACTTTAAAAAAGGAATAAGGATAAATTTGCAAATGCAAATTTTGACACATCCCTATCCAAAGACAATATTGGTCATAATGACCGTAGACATCAAATTGATGCAATTGATATTATTAATTTTATGATATATAAAAGTTTCTTATTTTTAGAATTACGAAATAAAAGCAATTTTACAATCTTGAATCAATATTATAAGGAAAATTTAATCCTTATTACTAAAAATAACTAATTTTAAATATTATTGGCTATAAAAAAGTAATAATTGAAGGAATGATTGAAGCACAAAAAGTCACTGCACAATGAAACTTTTTAGTGAATGAAATGCATGTAAGGCAAAAGTATTATATTGATGGAGATTTGATTAGGGAGAACAATCACTTTGGTAGAGTGATTGGTAGAAAAAGGAAGTTTTTAGTAAAAATAAATTTTTTATATACATGTTCTAGATTAAAACAAATTATTTTTAATTTAGGTTTAAGTAAATAAAATGTAGCCTCTTTTTAATTAACAGTTGATATACTATTTGTAATTTTAATTGATTACATATTTAATTAAAATTATTCTATTCCTCATCCAGTTTATCCATGAAATAATTATATAGATTCTCATCAACTGTATGATCTATTTTAAACTTAAAGTTAACAATAGGATTTTCCCTGCCATCAATAGTTCTATAAAGCTGTATAGGTTCTCCCAAAGGACTTAATTTTCCAATATAATAAAAGTCAAGCCCCTCATCATCACTCTTTTTAATGAATAAGCGTACATCCAAATCAGTGTAATTGACAAGCGGTTTAAGCTCATTACTTTCTACCCTACGATTATTCCTACTCATCCAACTGAATATGTCTCTTGAATCGAATTCATCTTCATAATTAATTGTTTCAGAAATATCCTCTTTTTTATCATAGGTTACAAAAATAGGGCAGGTATTATATTTTATCTTATATCCACCAATATTCTGGCCGTTCATAAAGAATTTCCAATTCAAGAGTTTTAAAACATCTTCTCTTGAATATTTAGCATATCTCTTAAATTCATCATCTTCGACTCTATAGACAGAATCATATTTGAGTAGAGTATACTCTATAGCGTCTTCAAAGTGTTTTAAGTAAGTACTATTGGTTAGGGCCTTTCTAAAGTAATCAGAAATAACAAATTTATGATCTTTATTGTTTTCTAAACTATCTAAACTAATATCTAAATTAAAGAAAATGTTTTCATAATCAAAACCGTCTATTTTTCCAATAGCACTAGATACAGTGTTTGCTTGGTAATCCTCAAAACTTACTTTGTCCTTGGTTTCAATCAAAGTGGTTTGGCTGTCTCTATTTTGAGTGCTTTCCTTCTTATAGAAATTCAAGCTTAATAAATTAATAGCTCCTTTAATGGATTCAAATTGATTTTCAAGTCCATATTCTTCATGCAAAAAGTTTTCAATAGCTTGAATGGTGAAATACTTATTATATCTTAAATATCTTAAAATAACCGCCTCATGTGGCCTTATTCCCTTAATGATTTTGGATGAGATGAATTTTAACGAAAGATTGTCTACATCATCGATTGATTCTTCATAGCTGTCATCAATTTTATTTAAGAAATTATGGTAGGAATCATATTGACTATGATTTAAAATTAATTCCGGATTGAATTCTCCATTTTCATAGAAATCACAAAGGTATGGGATTCTACCAAGTCTGAATTTAAGATTTTGATATTTTTCCTTGAACAATGCAATTCTAGAAAAGGTTGTATTGTCAATAGCTTTATAGATTCTCTTTTTGGATATTTCATCAAAACTGATTGAAGATTGACCTGGAATTACCTTTGATCCTTCCATCAAATATCTGCGAATATTATCCTTATCATAGGTTCTGTCACCTGATAAGGCAATAGGAATCAGGAAATTGTTCTTGTAATTACCAATAAAGTCAATGATGACAACGTATTCCTTGTTTTTGAATTTGCGCAATCCTCTTCCTAATTGCTGAATGAAAATGATTGAAGATTGGGTTGGCCTGACCAAGAGGACCTGATTGACTTCTGGAATGTCTACTCCTTCATTGAAGATATCTACGGTGAAAATGTATTCTATAGGATCTCCTGCATCATCATTTGTTAATCTGTAAATAGCTTCTTCACGTTTTTCTTGGGAATCATCACCACTTAAAAACTGTGAAGGGTGGCCTCTTTGTGTAAATGCTTCAGCCAATTCTCTTGCTTCTCTTTTAGTGCTGCAGAATACAAGAGCTTTGCATCTTTCTCCAGTATGGCCATAATATTCGGATTTTTCAAGCAAATATTTTACACGTTCATCTGATACCAAATATCTGAAATCGCTTTCATCATCCAAGACTTCACCATCAACTGTCAAATCACTTATTCCAAAGTAATGGAAAGGACACAACAAGTCCTCTTCCAAAGCATCCTGAAGTCTGATGTCAAGAGGTACATTATAGTCAAACAATTCATAGATGTTTTCACCATCGGTTCTGTCAGGTGAAGCAGTCATTCCAAGCCAGAATTTAGGTTTGAAATAGCTTAAAAGCTTTTTATAACTTAAAGCTCCTGCCTTATGAACTTCATCTATGACAATGAAATCAAATTCATCCATATCAAATTTTGTATAGACATCCTCTTTAGACATGGTCTGTACAGTTGAAAACAAATAATCCTTATCATATTCCTTTGAATTTCCTGAAAGAAGGCCGAATTTATTATCTTCACCATTAAATACTCTTTTAAATGACTTAATTGCCTGTTTTAAAATCTGTTCCCTGTGAACAATAAATAAGAATTTCTTTGGAGCAAAATCCTTAACTGCAAATGCAGCTGCATATGTTTTTCCTGTACCAGTAGCTGATACAAGAAGTGCCCTATCTTCTCCATTTAAAACAAGTGTTCTTAGATTATCCAAAAAGTCTCTTTGCATAGAATTTGGTACAAGATCTACTTCTGTTTCCTCTTTTGTTTCCTTATAATCTCTATTGAAATCTCTGAAATTCTTTTTATGATTATAAATATTCTCATATTCAACCAGGATATCATCAATGTTTGAAGACTTTCCCCATAAATCATTGAATTCATCGATTAGACTTTTTAGAATTTCCCCATCATAAAGGGATGAAAATCCAATATTCCATTCCTTATTGATTGTCAAAGCATTTAAAGTAAGATTGGAACTGCCTATAATGGCCTTATAAATTCCATTGTTTTTAAAAATATAACCTTTGGTATGGAAACCGTCAGTCTCATCGGTTTCATACATTTTTATTTCAATATTGCTTAAATCATTGAGCTTTCTTAAAGCTTCAGGTTCGGTAAAATATAAATAGTCGGTAGTAATTATTTTCCCTTTAATACCTCTTTTTTCAAGTTCCTTCAAATCTTGTAATAGTGGAGTAAGTCCCCCTTTAGTGATAAATGCAACGCTGATGAAGAACTCTTCACAATCCTTTAATTCATCCTTAATTGAATTCAAGACCTTATGGCCATTGTTGTTAACAAGTAATCTTGGCCTATACTCGTTGGAAGATTCAAAATTTTCATCAATAAAGGCAGTCTCTGCACCTTCCAATATAATTTTATTTAGCTCTTTAGTCATTTAAACACCAAAAATTAGAAACTTAAAGATTCCTTAATATAATTTACGGCCTTGATGTCAGCTTCAATCCATTCAACTGAATCAAGTTCATCTAAAGAGAGCCATCGAGCTCCCATGTGTTCCAATAGCTCTATATCACTTTTTAAAATGCATTCAAAACAAGACATATAAAGGTAAAAATTAGGATATTGCCATTCCAAATCTAGGGCAAATTTTTCAACAATGATGTCTGCATTCAATTCTTCCTTAATTTCACGAATTAAAGCTTCTTCCTTAGTTTCCCCCTCTTCTATCTTGCCGCCTGGAAATTCCCAAAGACCTTCAAATTCCCCATATCCTCTTTGGGTAGCTAAAATTTTATTATCTTTTTTTATGATGGCAGCAACTACATAAAGCTCTTTCATTAAATAACCTCAATTACATTTATAGTTATATTATAAAATTAATTTAATATAAAATTTTGTAAAATTATAAAAAATAGTTTACCATGCTTAAAAATCAATAAAAAAACTAAAAAATACTTAAACTATCAAATACAAATAGTAAACACATAATTTAAATAAATAACACTTAAATAATAAGATAAACACAAAATAAACTAATTACATCCTTTAATAATAAAAAATATCATAAGTGATTAAAATGTGTGAAGAAGGAAATGAAACTAAAAAAAAATCATTAGAATCAATATTATTTAATGAAGAAGGAGAAATTCATAATAAATACTCAAATGCAGAATTTGATATAGACTTTCACCCCCCACGAAAAGTAACATCTAGAACAGGGATTGATTATGAAGTAGCTAAACTGATGGATTTAAAAAGAAAGAAATATATTGAAATGATTAATCTTAAAAGAGAAATATATGAATTGGATTATGAAATAGAACAAAAATATGATGAAGAAGTGGAATATATGAAAAATCAATTTAAACGCGCATATGAAATGCTTGATGAAGAATTTTCCATAAAGGAAATAGCTACTGCAACCAACCTGACAGAAAACCAAATAATAAAATTAATCTAAAACATCTAAAATTACACCAACAGGACTATCCTCTAAATCTTCACCTAAAGGACCATTATAATCTATAACAATCATCTCCTGACCATTATCACATAAATACAGAATACCACTTTGATACTCCTGATTATAATAGTTCTCCTCTACATCATAGCTTCCCTTAGTGTAATTGGTAGAATAAGTAAAATCATACATTGACCTTTCAAGCAGGTACTTCAAAAGATCCTTATCTGTACTGCCATCTAAAGTGGAAATGGAAATGCTATGATATTTATCACTCTGAAGCAGAACAAAGTTATCAGATTGATTAACTCTATGGTAACCATCTGGAATATTCAAATTATAATCTGGATTGCTATAATTAGCAGCCGAAATAGTTAAGATACTATAAAATAAGATTAATATCAATCCAATGATAATTAAAAGTTTTTTATTCATAATAACAAAAAAATAAAAAAGAGAATAAGTAATAATACTTATTCAAAAAGCTTGTATTATTCTAAAGAACTAACAACTTCATAAGTAGGATTATCATCTGCTGCAGGAAGTTCTTCACTTGCAGGCATTCCATCAGCAACTACAATATGTTTTCCACCATCACTGCAAATATAGAAATATCCTTGAGCCTCTTCAAGTTTGTAAGTGGATTGACTTACATTGAAATTGCCTACTTTCAAGTCCTGTTCATCACTGAACTGGCATCCAGCAGTTTCAAGCATTGTCTTGAATAAGCTAATATCCCTATCTGAATCAAGCTGATAAACAAGAACCGTATGATTTTCATCCAATTCCATTCCAACTGAAACGTCATCCTTGTCTGCAACTTGATATCCATCCGGAATGTCAAAGGTATAGTCCCCCACTGATTCATAGTCATCAGCAGCTGCAACGCCAGCTGCCAAAATCAGAACCAGAACCCCTAAAAAAATATATTTAAATCTCATAGCATCACCTAATAAATACTATTTAAGACCTTTTATTTAAATCTGCACTATCAATACATTCTCACCTGCATACTCCTCAAGCTCTAAATCATATCTTAAAATTGATCACTGCCCTCAAAGATATAGATAAGTGCAATTCTCTGACTTGTACTTAAATCTCCTTAAGGGGAATTTAGAGCTGACTCTAATCATATGAAAAAAACAATGCAAAAATTTTTCACCACTAATATAAAAAAGTCATTGATCAAATATACTAACTTTATAGCATGTACTAAATCATTAGTACATATAAAACATAATAAAATTTTAGCATGCATTAAATTCTTAGTACATAGAGACAATAATAATCTCATTATTTAAAGGACAAGCTGCCATGAACCCACTTTATAATTTTTTTTAAATCACATCCCACGAAAGCATACCATACAAAACTATACATAAATTTCTCTCCTAATTTTACTTATTTTTAACCATATCAATATAATTTCACAGTTTAATTATAATATTGACCAAAAAATAAGAATTACGAAATAAACCAATATTAGCCCAAAAATAAAAAATAAAAAAACGAAAGTGATATTGACATGAACCTATTAAAAAGCATACATAAAAAAAGTTAAAAAAAATAAAAAAATAGTTGAATCAGTCATCCACATTTACAATATTGCCAATCATGTCGGTTACTGTATTGTTCAAAGGATCAATGTTTCCTTCATTGGCCGGATATAGATAAACAATAAACAGATCATCATCCTCATCCACATCTACAACATCATCGCAAACATAGAGAACTCCTTTGGAGTTTCCTTGGGTGAGATTGATTGCATCTATATTGAAATTGCCGCTTGTGAAGTTTGCCATTGATTCGTTGTCAAATTTGTATCCTTCCTTTTCAAGGTTTGCCTTGAACTGGTCGGCTGTCATTGCATCATCTGGAACAGACAAGTAGATGGAATGCTCATCATCAACTGCCAAAGAGACAAAATGCTCGGTGCTGTTTACAATGGTGAAATTGTCAGGCACCGTAAACTTAAAATCTTCTATGATGGCTTCATCAGCTGCAATGGCTGCAATGCTGGAAGCGATCATTAATATCATTAAGCTTAATAGCAAATATTTGAATTTCATTCTATCACCTACTTTAATTTTTTAAATTCAAGCATAAAAATATTTGAATCAGCCATCCACATTTACAATATTGCCAATCATGTCAGCTACAACTTATTTAAATCTGCACTATCAAAACGTCCTCACCTTCATACTCCTCAAGATCGATTGTCTTGACTTCATCCACATTGACCGCCTTAAGCAATAGCTCTCCGCAGTCATTTATTGTGAACCTGCAGCCATCCTGGCTGCATGTATTCTCATCCCACAGGACCACATTCACATAATCGCAGTCCCAATCAGGAATTTCCACAATAGCTTGTTCAACAGTCTTAAACACATATTCTTTATCAGTTTCAATAATCAAGGTATTAATTGGAATCATCCCCGCATTTTATTATATAAATTAATAGTATTATAAACTTACTAACATATAATTGTATCCCTTTTTGAAAATGATTTAATATTGCTGATTTTTACTATAAATTATTTAGAATTGGTAAACTATTTATTCTAAATAGTAAACAACTTGTTTTAATAAAAAAACCTTATATAATAGGAAAATCAGAGTATAAGCATCGAATAATCCTTCAATGAAAAATTAAGGAAGATGATGATTTGTCAATGCATGGGAAAAATGGAAATTTGATCATGATGATTTGTCAATCAAGCGAAAAGTCGAAATTTATTGCACTATATCAATTTTAAAAAATTATAATTATCTCGTAAATGACAATATAAAGACTAAATTATAGTTAAAATACAGATTAAAAGAATTTAAATAGGATTAAATCCAAAATAAATTTAAATATAAATTTATGGAGGATTTAACCAATTATGAAAGAAGAAAATAGGGAGGATAAGTACAATATAGAGGACAAATATTTCAAGCAAAGCATACCTGGATTGAACCGCCTGTTGAAGTTGCTGGATATACCTGGAGAGATAAGGGGAATACTCCCAACCGAATATCAAAACTACAGGAACGAAAGCAAGATGATGGATCTGGTTTTTGATTTGGATGATGAGACATTGAATCTTGAATTCAAATCAACTTATGTAAGCAAAAAGGATATAATTAATTCCCTTGATTATGCAAGCTATCTTAGAATAAAGCATGACAAGAAAACAAACAGCTACATCATCAGCACTAAAAAGAAGAAAAACGATGAATATGGTGAGATATGGCACAATGACGATAAATATACCATTCCATTAAAGACCTTCAAGGAGTTTAATGCAGAGGAAAAATTGGACAGGCTGAAGAATTTGATTGATGAGGGAAAGATGGATGATGAAACTGAAGAGCTTGATCATCTCCTGTTGATTCCATTTATGGAATCTGATAAAAAGCCTAAGGAATTGATAGTTGAATGCTTAAAATTGGCAAGGATAAGCACAGTGAATAAGGATAAAATAAATGAGATAAAAAACCTATTGATGTTTTTAGCAAACAAATACACAGATACAATAGAGGAATTTGAAGAAATAGAGAGGTTGGTGAAAATGGAAGGTGGAATACTTGAAAGCACTGTACGACAAATAAAGGAAATATACGAAGAAAAAGGAAGAAAAATGGAAAAAGAAAACACAGAAAGAAAAATACAAATTATAGAAAGAAAACTAAAAGAAAAAGGAATGAAAACTGAAGAAATAAAAGAAATAACAGGATAACTAATAAAAATAGGAGTCAATATGATTAAAATAATTAAATGGTTGAGATTTGATTTATTTTTGTACAAGGAGATTATAGATATCAATTATTTTAATCATAGAAACTGCATGTGTGTGTTATGATTTGTGTTTTAAGAGCGATATAAAAATTTTCGTGTTTGTTTGCAAAGAAAAATTGACGATAAAGTCAAAAGTCCCTAAACTTTAAAAAAAGAAATTTTAGAAATGATTAAAATTTCTTTAGAAAAATATAACGATTGTTATATTTTTCTATACTATAATATAACAATTGTTATATTTAAACTTTTCCCTAATATTTCAAGATTATTGTCATCTTAAAAAATTATTTTAAATTCGTTATAAGATTAATAAAAGCTTGAAATTAGTTGTTTAAAAAAACTAATCCATTTAAATAATATAAACTTTAAACTAAGATTATTTATAGATTGTTTAGGGGAAAAAGATGAAAAACGATAAGAAAAAGGATTTAAAAAAGGTGGAAGACAAATACTTTTGCCTTCTATTTCCTGGAATAAATTCCATTCTTGAGAAGTTCGAATTTCCATATAGGATAACGAGACCCTGTCCTACCAAGATCATAACATATGATGGAAAGGAAAGGAGGGCAGATTTTATAGGGCTATTGGATAATGATGAGATACTCTCCTTAGAGGCCCATTCAACTGCAATAGGAAAGGAAGATAAGGAAAAGTTTTTTGATTATGCCTGTTATATGAGAACCAGATATAGAAGAAAAGTCCACACATTAGTCATTAGCACTCATTATAAGGATAATAAGCAAGTTATATTGAAATGGCACAATAATAACGAGTTTACTATACCTTATAAATCGTTTAAGAGCTTTGATGGAGATAAAACTATAAATAATATAAGTTTGAAAAATAAGAACAACGAAGAGCTCACTAAATCAGAAATAGGGGATTTGAGAATACTGACATTCATGAAATCAAAAAGGTCTCCAAAGGAATTGCTGATTAAATCCATTGAGTTGACACAAGAAGCAAAGATGAATGAAAGGGATAGATTGCATACAGCAGCACTTCTATCCTTTTTGGCTAAAAAATTCATAACTGATGATGAGGAATATAAGGAAGTGATGAAAATGATAGATAAAAGTGAATTGGATTTCGATGGAATACTAGGAAGAATAGGTAAGATATACTATGAAGATGGAATAGAAAAAAACAGACACGAAGTAGCAGAAAACCTCATAAAAGAAGGATTCGACGATGAAACAATAAAAAGAATAACAAAACTAGACCAAAACGAAATAAACAAACTAAAACAACAACACTCCAAATAAAAAGTGATGAAAATGATAGATAAAAGTGAATTGATTTCGATGGAATACTAGGAAGAATAGGTAAGATATACTATGAAGATGGAATAGAAGAAGGAATAGAAAAAAACAGACACGAAGTAGCAGAAAACCTAATAAAAGAAGGATTCGACGATGAAACAATAAAAAGAATAACAAAACTAGACCAAAACGAAATAAACAAACTAAAGCAAAATGCTCAAAAAAAATAGATCTTAAATTTAAAAAAAATGTAAAAAAATAGTAAAAAAATAAAACCTATCACTAACACCTAGTGATAAGAGTTTTGGTCAAGGTTCTACGGACCATAGGTCCGTGAAGCTTGTACCTATAATTCGCTAATAGCTAATTCGATGTCTTCAGCTTTAACGGTTTTACGTTTTGCTAATTCAGCGAATTTGATAGCTTTTTTAGCAACTTTTGCAGCTTGTGCTTCTACATAAGCGTTTAATTCTTTTTTAGCGTCTTCACTTACTCTTTCAGCACCAGCATCTTTAATGATTCTTCCGATAGGAGCTACAGGAATTGCCATAAATATCATTCTCCATAATTTTATTTTAAAAAATACATACTTATTACTAATGCAATAATTAGTGAAAGTTTATATAAACTAATATTTTTTAAAAATACTAGCTATACAAGCTTTTTTTCATAAGTACTACTTATTAGTTTATCTTCCTAGTATATAAATGTTTCTAAAAAAATGGCCTCTAATGCCTTATTTTTTAAAAATATAGTGCTATACTATATGAAATTTGAAACTGTTAATTTATAATGATTTATAATAAAAAATCAAAAAATATATATAATATCATCGATGATTAAACAATTTATATACAATATATAAATTTTGTTTGTAATGGTGTGAATTAAACAAAATGAAAATATACAAATCAATCATGATAAAAAGTGAATGATTTTTTTAAAATATTTGGATTTCATTTAACGTGAAAAATTATATAATTAATTAACATTAAATAGAAATAAAACAAAAGATAAAATTATAAAAAAACAATGGAGATTAACATGAAACTTAAAATAGCAGTGCCGTCAAAGGGCAGAATAAGCGATCCTGCAGTGAAGATCTTGGAAAAGGCAGGACTTGGCCTTAAGGACAGTTCAAACAGAAAATTATTCTCACAAACCTACAATGAAGATATAGATGTGATGTTTGCACGTGCAGCAGACATTCCCGAATTTGTAGCCGAAGGAATCTGTGATATGGGAATCACAGGTTATGACCTTATTGAAGAAAACAGTGCAGAGGTTGAAATACTTCTTGACCTTCAGTTCGGCCAAACCAGATTGGTCCTTGCTTCACCTGATGACAGTGAAATAGCAAGCAAGGATGACTTGAAGGACGGCATGACAATAGCTACAGAATTCCCAAACCTTACAAGAAGATACTTGGATGAAAACAATCTTGACATCAAAATCGTCAAATTGACAGGATCCACTGAAATAGCTCCATTCATTGGAATAGCTGATGCTATAACAGATCTCACAAGCACTGGCACAACATTGAACATGAACCATTTGAAGATAGTCGACACCATACTTGAAAGCTCAATCAAGCTTATCTCAAACAAGGATTCCTATGATGAGAAGAGAAACCTCGTAGAGGCTGTAAGCACTTCCATCCAAGGTGTGCTTGAAGCAGGGAGGAAAAAGCTCATCATGATGAATGTGGCTAAGAAGGACCTTTGTGAAGTTCAAAAGGTCATGCCTGCAATGAGCGGACCTACCGTATCTGAAGTTCTCTCCCATGAGGAAACAATGGCTGTTCAAGCTGTAGTTGGCGAGGATGAGGTATTCGAGCTTGTTAACAAGTTAAGAAATGCAGGTGCACGTGACATTCTTGTTGTTCCAATAGAAAGGATCATTCAATAATGGGAAGTTTGGAATAGCAGAAAATTACAATAAGTGATTAAATGAAATTTTTGAGATTCAAAAATAATGCAGACAGTCTAAACGATGATTTAAGTCTCAAAGCAGGGTTCTTAGATGAAGAAAATAAAGTAATAGAACTTAAAGGAGACATTCTAGACTACCACAATAAAGAAATAAAAACAATTTTGGAAAATGCAGTCCAAACACATAGCTTAGAGGATATAGAAATACAGTCCCCAACAGAACCATCAAAAATAGTCTGCATCGGCCTCAACTACAAGGACCATGCAAAGGAATTGAATCTTGAATTGCCGGAAAGTCCTGTGATATTCATAAAGCCATCCACAACAGTCAACAGAACAGACAATATAGTTGTTTATCCTAAAATATCCAAGCAGGTTGACTATGAGGGAGAGCTTGCTGTTGTGATTGGAAAAGAAACCAAACAAGTTAGAGCAGAAGAAGCAAACGAATGCATCTTCGGATACACAATAATAAACGATGTCACCGCAAGGGATTTCACCCTGGCAGACGGCCAATGGACAAGAGGAAAGAGCTGTGACGGATTTGCCCCAATAGGGCCTTTCATCGAAACAGAGCTTGACCCATTGAATCAGAAGATAGTGACCAAAGTCAATGGAAAAATCAGACAGAACTCAAACACTTCACAGATGATCTTCTCTCCACAGGAAATAATATCATACGTTTCACAGACAATGACATTGAATCCAGGAGATATAATAGCTACAGGAACACCTCCAGGTGTTGGTGAAATGAAGGCAGATTCCATTGTTGAAGTGACAATAGAAGAGATTGGAACATTAAAGAACTACTTAATCAAGGAAGAATAAGGACTATTTAATCAATGAATGAAAAAATAGATAAATTATTAAAATACTTAAAAAGAATGAAAAAAAATGAATTAAATAGATAAATCATTAAAATACTTAAAAAGAATGAAAAAAAATGAATTAAATAGATAAATTATTATAATACTGACAATAAATATAACATAGAATATCCTTTATTGAAAAGAAGGAGTTCTTGAAAAAAGGTGGAAAGATGATTATAGAGATTATAATAATAGCTATACTATTGATGATCATATTTGGAATATTGAAATGGTTGATGAAGATAGGCATGAAAGTGTTTATCATAGCAATTCTTATATTCATCATTATGGCATTATTAGGATACATATTTTAATGTGAGGTGAAAGAACATGATGCTTAACAGAATCGTTTTAACAGCAATCGCTTTAATAATAATCTTGACCTTATTGCAGCTATTCATAAAAATAAGCTTTTGGTTATTCATCGTATTGATAATTATACTAATAGCTGTTGCAATATACGGATTCATGAAAGGAGAATAATTGAAAGTTTTTTAATCTAAATTAAAAAACTTTATTTTTAATTTTTAAAAATATAAGATTCATATTTCTATTTTTTAGTTTTATTTATAAAGACCACTATTTCAAGTGTAAAATATAAGGAGTGTAATATCATTTTTGGACATGAAAATGTTATTTCATTGAAGGATTTTGAAAAGGAAGATATTGAATTTATCTTAGAGGAAGCAAGCAAGCTTGAAGATGTTGCAAAGTCTAAGGAGAAATCTAGAGAGCTTGAAGGAAAGATCTTAGGGCTTCTATTTTATGAGCCTTCCACAAGAACAAGGCTATCCTTTGAAACTTCCATGAAAAGGCTTGGAGGAGACTGCATAGAGCTTGGAGATGCAGCCCACAGTTCCGTTTCAAAAGGTGAAAGCTTGGCAGACACTGCAAAGATGTTTGAGTCATACTGCGATGCGATAGTAATCAGACATAACCTTGAAGGAGTGTCCAGATTCCTATCCGATATAGTTGATGTGCCGATCATCAATGCTGGAGACGGTGCAGGCCAACACCCAACCCAAACATTGCTTGACCTTTATACAATCAAGAAACACTTCGGAAAAATAGACGGCTTGAACATAGCGCTTCTGGGAGATTTGAAATACGGCCGTACAGTGCATTCCCTTGCATATGCACTTGGAATGTATGATGTTGAAATGACCTTTGTCTCACCGGATGAGCTCAAGATGCCTAAGGAGACATTGCACGACCTTGAAGAAAACAGCATCAAATATAAGGAAACCAATTCACTTAAATGTGTGATTGATGATGTTGATGTGCTTTATGTCACCAGAATCCAAAAGGAAAGGTTCCCGGATGTAGAGGAATACGAACGCATCAAAGGAGCATACCTGATCAATAGGGATTTGCTTGAAGGCAAGGATCTTATAGTGATGCACCCGCTTCCAAGAGTGGATGAGATTGCATATGATGTTGATGATACAGAGTACAACAAGTACTTTGAACAGGCAGCAAATGCTATACCTGTCCGTATGGCAATTTTAAAAAATGTGATTACTCATAGGTTTGAGTAATTATCTTTTATTATTTTACTTATTTTTATCTGAATCTAATTTAGTTCAAATTAAATTAAAAAAACAAAAAAGACTCTATTTTTCATTAAATTTTAAATATAAAGGATTTTTTTCTAACGTGCTTAAAATTTCTATAATCGTTTCATATTTTTTACGAGCACGTTTAACATTATATAAATTAAATTTATTTCTATAATCTGCATGATTCCTATACTCTCTTAATTTTTCTAAATTAGTTCCCAAATTTTCCTCTTCCTCAAAATTTGATCTCTTTAAATTATTTATAAGAAAAGAATGTCCATTATTAGAAGGAACTTTCATATGATGATTTTTCTCAAAGTAATTTTTAACTAATCCAAATGCAGCATAATAATAACGACCAACTGCAGAACGTTGATATTCTTCATCCTGTGATAAATTTCTCAAACATTCACCAACACCAAAAAATTTTTTCCAATCAAATAAATTCATAATCATACATCCACTAAAAGCAAAGGTTTAACCTTAGAATCAGAAACTTTCAAATCTCTTAATTCCCGTTCCAGCATTTGCAATTTCATACTGTCCTCATCATAAATCTCCTCATTGCCATTGATAAAAAGCATTAAATGTTCTAGATTGACAATCTCTGGATCTATGGAATATAATAAACAGTAACTATAGTTAGGAAAATATTTCCTTACTAAAGGAAAAGCTTTTTCTATCAGTTCCAACAATCCATTATGATTTTTAATGAAATCAATTATTTCCTCTTTATTAATCAACTTGAAATTATTCAATACACACCCCTTATTATCATTCAATATGTTCTCTTTAATTGACAAAAAATCACCTTTTTAAAAATTGTTAAAATTTATTATTAGTTAATTAAAACTATAAAATAAGTTATATTTAAACTTAACTAAATTTTAATCGTGTTTTAACTAAAATAAAGAAATATTATAATGATATAGTAAAAATAAAGTGATATTAACAAATATAGTTTTATATAGTAAACTCTAGTGAAATTAAAAAAACTAAAAAAGAGTATAACTCTAATGAAATTAAAAAATTAGAAAAAAATAGTTAGGGATAAACTCCCTATAAAAAATTATTTTTGGTCAAGGTTTTTTAAGGCCTTCGGGCCTTAAAAAAGCTTGAACTACTCATTGCTCTTCAAGGACTCAACCATATTCACCCTTTTGATCTTTCTTGAAAATGCCAAATTGACAAGAACAGACAATCCAAAGGTGATTAGGAAACTGGCAATAAAGTTCCACAAGTAAATGTTGATTGGGAAGAAATATTCATCACCTGTTGATCCCATCATAATTCCCATCAAGACATAAGCTCCTGGAATGGCCAGAATGAATCCAATAGTTGAGAACCATAGGTTTTGAGTAAGCAAAAGCCTTCTTAGGCTTTTTGAATTGAATCCAAGCACCTTCAATGTGGCCAATTCTCTTTGAATTTCGGTAAATGACAATAGTCCTAAATTATAGAGAACCACAACAGCTAAAACAACCGCAAATGATGTAAGGACACCGACCATAAGGTCCAATGCTTCAGTCATGGTGTTCCATCCCTTTTGGATATCATCCCTTGTTGTAATGCTGCTTACTCCAGTATAATTCTTATTTACATTCTTTTTGGTCAAAACAACATTTGTGCTGTAATTGTAGTCATCTCCACCTTCCTTATCAAAGGCTTTAGGAGACATTATCATTCCTTGTCCGAAAGGAATTGAATAGGTTTCGCTTATCTCAGAGTCAATCCATTTAGGGTTGCCTGCAACATGCCATCTGACCTTATCTCCAACCTCGAGACCTAAGACTTCCGCCATCTTGTCTGAAATGGCTATTCCATCAGGGTCAAGGCTTATATTATTCCTATCGGCATCTGTCACCCTATAATACTCTGACTTGTTCATCACCGTTAGGGTTCCTGTCTTCTTGTTTCCCTTATACTTCAGCTCTATGGCCTCTTCCATCATTCCTTCGCCGTCGGTTTCAGCCAATACATGGTCCAGCTGTGCATCTGTAATGTTTTCTTCCAAGAAAAGCTTTGAATTGAAGTTATATATCTGATTGTACTGCCAATCCTCAACATCGTTCATTGAGTCGCTCATTCCAAATGCAGACATCACCAAAAGTGCACAAGCGAATACGCCGAATACGCTCATGATCGCTCGGGTCTTGTTCCTTTTTGCATCCCTATAGTTCCATCTTTCATTGAAGCTGAATCTTTCCCAAATCTTTGTTTTTTCAATGAATCCTGATGAAACCATTTTCGGAGCCTTTGGCTTGATTGTTTCTGCAGGATACTCATCGCTGATTCCCTTGACTGAAATGTAGCTTACCAATACTGAAGAAATCACAATCAGAGCAGCTACGACAAAGAAGCTTACATCCCATGCAGGTCCCCAGCTAGGAAGTGAATATGTTGAGGACATTGTCGGATAGAAGAGATACGGAATTGTCAGAGGCCCTATTATAAGTCCTAAAATTGAACCTGCCAATGATAACACAAATCCGTATGAGAGATAGTGAAGGACTATTGACTTGTTGGAATATCCCATTGCCTTCAATGTGCCTATCTGAATCCTTTGAGCTGAAATCACCCGTGACATGGTTGTAACCAAGGTCAAAAGGGAGACAAGCACAAATATAATAGGAAATATTCCTGAAAACATTGTATGCTGGTCAATTTCGTCCTGCAAGGTCTTGACGCCAACATTATTGTCACGGTCCACATACTGAACGTAAGCCTTTTGGCCTAAGGTCTCTTCCAAATCAGCCTTGAATTCCTTTTCATCAAGATCCTCGTATGCATCCAAAACAATTGTGTTGTACTCAATGTCAAAATTCGCCCCTTTTGATGGAATATATGCAAAGCCCACTTGAGAGAAATCAGGCAGAAGGCTTCCTTCCTGAATATAAAAGACATATTCCGGCGAATACATTGTTCCTCTGATTGTCTTGGAGACCTTTTTTCCATCGAATTTCAAGGTGACCTTATCTCCAACATCCAGATTGCGGCCGTCAGCAAACCTTTTGTCTATCCAGATTCCTTCCTTGTCATTCTCGTCAAAGTCCTCGCCCTCGAAGAGATGAAACTTGGATATGTTCTGATGACCCTCCACAATATGGAGACTTATGTCCGGGTCCGAAGAGTAGTTTGCAATCGTATCAACAACCATCTCCCGATGAGCATCCTTGATTTGGTCCATATCCTTGATGTCTTTGAATATGTCATTGTCTATATCCTCTCCATAGACCCATCCGTCAGCAAGGTTTGTGTCCTCGTAGTAATGGCTTGAAACGTCAACCAATCCTACAACTTCACCGCTGATTCCTGTAAATGCGAAGACCCCTATAAGAGCCATGAGAAAAATGGATATGAATTGGGCCTTATGATCCTTGAAGTCACGCAGCATCTTCCTAAACAGCATTTTCATATTATCACTTTTTTTAAAAAAACAAAATATTCCTTCAACATCTTATTAATTTTTCAAAAGCAGCTTTTCTACCATTCTATTTCATTTACATCCAAAGGATTTTCATTGATGCTTACTTCCTCAATCTTACCGTTCTTGATTCTAATCAGCTTGTCAGCTGCATCAGCAAGATTTGTGTTGTGGGTTACAATGACAACTGTTGTTTCCTTTTCATGGCACATCCTCTGAAGCAATGAAAGGATCAATACACCTGTATTTGAATCAAGTGCACCTGTAGGCTCATCGCACAAAAGCATTGCAGGTTCCTTTGCCAAAGCCCTTGCAATTGACACCCTTTGCTGTTCACCACCAGAGAGCTGTGCAGGGAACTGGTTTCCATGGCCGCTTAGGCCAACTGACTCAAGAATCCTGTCGCCGTCTATATCCACATCTGTGATGTCCTTCATCAGCTCGACATTTTCCTTTGCGGTGAGGTTAGGAATGAGATTATAGAATTGAAATATGAAGCCTACGCTTTTGGCCCTATACTTTGTGAGCTCATCGTCATCGTAACCCTCAATGTTCTCGCCGTCGACGATGATCTTTCCGCTTGTGGCCTTATCCAATCCTCCAAGAAGATTCAGCAATGTAGATTTTCCGGCACCAGAAGGACCTAAGATAACGACGAATTCCCCCTTGTCGATTGTGAGAGACAAGTTGTCCAAAGCCTTCAGCACATGTTCTCCGCTTTTATATATTCTAGATACGTTTTCAAATTCTATCATTGCTGTCATACATTCCCCTCAGATTAAATTTAAGAATTTTTCCATTGATTAAAGTTTAAAATAAATTAAAAAGCATTTGCCTTGATTCCAATAATCAGACAACAAAAAAATAATATGCTCATATTTATTTGATTTAGTGAACTGATAAAAATAACTATGCACATATTTATTTGATTTAGTGAACTGATAAAAATAACTTATGCACATATTTATTTGATTTAGTGAACTGATAAAAATAACTTATGCTCATATTTATTTGATTTAGTGAACTGATAAAAATAATTTATGCTTAACAACTAAATAAAGAGTAAAATAGCTCATTCATCAATTCTAAAAAATAAAAAGTCAATATTCAATTAGTATATATGGATGTTTAATTATATAAATATTTAGGTATACCTAAATATTTTGCAAATTTGATGAATATCTATTTGATTAAAGACATTGGCATAAACTTAATCAAATCAACTAAAAATATTTTAATAGAACAAAAGGAAATAAAAACTTATATAAGTTAATATTTAAAAGATATTCATAATAGCCAAAAATTAAATCAGAATAAGTGCTTAAATTTATAAAAAAATATTATCAAAAAGAGCCAAATAATTAATTAATGCAATAAAAAAGATTAACTAACAATACTGAAATAAAAAGGGTTTTAACATGGCAAGTACAATACAGAAAAGTTTGAAAGAGCTTATCAAATTCATTGTATACATCATTCTAGAAGTGGTTATCTTCTTTTTCCTTACTAAGGTTCTTGGAGGTATTGAATTACCTAATCTGAAAACCGCTTTTCTTGTAATTGCCATCCTATCATTGATAAACGCCTTATTATGGCCTCTTATAGGCTATTTTTCACTCAGATTCGTTGTCATAACACTGGGTTTTGGAACATTCCTCATTGACGGAATCCTTCTCTATTTCATAAGCCTGTTCATTCCAGGGATTCAGATAGAGGGAATATCCCTATTTTCAATTCCTCTTCTCATCGGCCTCATATCTTCATTCCTATCACTTGTCCTGAATATCGACGATGACAATAGCTATTATCAAAACGTTTTGGAAAAGGAAATGAAGGTAATCTATAAGAATAATACTGATAAGGAAGGCTTCATTTTTCTGGAAATAGATGGCCTATCCTACAATACCTTAAAAAAGGCCTTGGACAGGGGGGACATGCCGACATTATCCAAATGGATTGAAAAGGGAGACCATAAGCTCACAAGATGGGAAACAGATCTTTCAAGCCAGACATCTTCATCCCAAGCAGGAATACTTCATGGAAACAACAGCAATATACCTGCCTTCCGCTGGCTTGAAAAGGAAAATGACAACAGAATAATCTCATCAAACGGAAGGGAAAATTCAGAGATTATTGAAAGGAGAATATCAAATGGAAAAGGCCTCCTTTCAAATAAGGGAGCAAGCAGAAGCAACCTGTTTTCAGGAGATGCAGAGGACCATATCCTGACCTTCAGCAACCTGACACAATCCAAAAGCATTGGAACCACCAGCTGGTACTATCTATATTCTAAGCCTTATGTAGTTACCAGAATTGTCATACTCTTCCTTTTTGACATGCTTATGGAATTGATTTCAAGAATAAGGCAACTCTTCAACAATACCCAGCCTCGTCTCAAATGGAGAGGGATTGCATACTATGTGGCCCGTGCAGGAACAAATGTGGGCATGAGGGAAGCCACAACATATACAATAATTGGAGACATATTTGCAGGCCAATACAATGCAATCTATGCAACATATATAGGCTATGACGAGATAGCACATCACTCAGGAGTGGAGGATTATGATGCATTCTATGCACTGAGGCAAATCGACAAGCAATTCAGAAGAATCGAAAAGGCAACCGAAAAGGCCCAAAGGAAATATAATCTCATCATACTTTCAGATCACGGCCAATCAAATGGATTCACCTTCAAGCAAAAGTATGGAATGACCTTGAATGACCTGGTAAGTGAAATGCTCCCTGACAATATCAGCATACACAGCATATTGCACTCCAACGACGATTATTTCAGAAAGAAATATTCCTTGGGTGATTATGTTGAAGAAAAGGTGGACAATACAAAAGAAAGAATAGACACCAAAGTAGACAATACAAGGGAAAGAATAGAAAACACAAAAGAAAGAATAGACACCAAAGTAGACAATACAAGGGAAAGAATAGAAAACACAAAAGAAAGAATAGACACCAAAGTGGACAATGCAAAGGAAAGGATAGACATTCATCCAATGGAAAGGCTGTCCAACATAAGGGACAGCTCAAAGGTTTCCGAATATATGGAAAAACTTAGGTTAGACAACAGATTCTTCAATGGTGACGAGTCATTCACAGATAAGTTGAACAATATTTCAACAGATTTGGACCTTGACATCAAGTTTTCAAACAAGACTACAGTCAGCGAAGAGACTGCCCAAGCGATGGTGCTTTCCTCTGGAAATTTAGGTTTGATCTATTTTACAGACTGGTCCAATAGAATGACATATGAACAGATTGAAGATGCATTTCCTGGACTCTTGAAGGCATTATCCCATCATGACGGCATAGGTTTTGTCATGGTGAAAAGCAGCATATATGAAACTGTTGTCTTATCAAAAGATAGTGTGCTTTACCTTGAAACCGGCCATTGCACAGGTGAAAAATTCTATGAAAAGTATGGCGAGCACATCATTGAAAAGTTAAGAAGAACAGATCAGTTTGCTCATGTTCCAGACATTCTCGTAAACAGTGAATATGATGTTGAGAATGATGAGGTCTATGCATTTGAGGAACTGATAGGAAACCATGGTGGAGCTGGAGGAAACCAGCAATATCCGTTTATACTATATCCAAGCAATTGGGAATTGGATGAAGAGATATTCGGTGCAGAAAATGTACACAAATTCTTCAAGGCCGAAATGGAAAAGTCATGGAAAGGGAAATAATTTCTAGCTATACTTTTAAAAGTAGTTAAAAGATAAAATAGCTTTTTTTAAATTAAAATAACACCATTAAAAATAGATAAAAAATAGATTGAGTGATTTTACAATCACTTAAAACATGCTTAAAATACCTAAAGACACCACTATCAAGATCAATGTGGATATGGAATCTGTAAGGCTTGTAGACAGTGGAATGACTATATTGTCAGGGTCAAATCCTCTTCTATATGAAATTGTAGATATATAGAAGACTACAAGCAACATGATCAATATCAATATCATACCTGCAAGGAAGCTTATTGACAATGATTGAGGGAATCCTACACCAACATTTCCAAAGGCCAATGTTGAGGATTCCGCCAAGAATCCAATCAAAGGATACATCACTACAGCCAAGGTCACAATAGCTATGAAGTTTTCCATGGTGTGCTTCTTAGGCCTGAGCACAGGGTCGATTAAACCGGAGTGGAGAGCGGATGATAATCTTGCTCCCAAGATGCTTACCAAACCACCACTTTCACCGGAGAACAATGGCACAAGGGTAAGCAATGTCTGATTGTTGAGCAATGTGCTGATTGAATTGTTTAATATTCCACCTGCAAGGGTTCCCAATATGGAACAGAAGAAAAGGACAGGAGTGGATTGCCTTACGATATGTCTCACCTCATTGTCTGAAGTGTATCCTGAAATCAATGATGCAAGGGTTATGATTATTATCACCGCAAACAGGATCATCTTGACCATAGGATGGAAACCTATTAGGTTCACTGTCATCACGCTTAAGATGATTGCAGGCAAGGTAAAGAAGTCACCGACCGCTGCAATGAAAGGTGTTGTGATGTTGTCCGGGTCCCAGCCGCCTTCAAAGCTCTTGAGTGATATGAACATTGTAATAGGAAGCATGATTATTGTTGAAAAGAGACCTGCGATAAATGATATCATTACAAAGTCATAAAGGCTTATGCTTTCGAAATTGAATATGATACATATTATCTTGGCAATCACTGCAAGCAATACGGAAAGCACCATAGTCAAGATAAGGGATGCAGTAATGTTCTCATCCAATATCTCTGACCTTTTGAATTCCGGAGACAAGGTACCGATGTGAAGGTGAGTGCTTAATCTTGAACCGAAAGATCCGAAGATGTTTCCTCTCATGCCAATAGCTCCTGGAATGATTACCATAAGGCCAGGATAGGTCTTTAAAAAGAATTCCATATTTCCTAAAATGATACCTGCACACAAGTCACCGACAGCACATATGGAAAGGGCAATGAGACTTTCCTTCAAAACAGCATCAGTGTCGGCTAAAAATTCCTTGATATGGGAAATCAATTTGGCAGGAAGTGAAACGATGAACTTTATGCCATTGAATAAAAATAGAATTATGCTAACAACTATTGAAATGGTAGATTCCCCGACCTGACGTATCATCATCATTAGACTTTTCAATCGGTTCACCTCCCATCATCATAGTGTCACATCCATACATATTAAACTAAAATAATTTAATTGAAAACTATCTCTTAAACTCTAAAAACAAATTGTCTTAAAATAATTTAATTGAAAATTATTTCTAAAGCATTATTTCAATAATTTGACTGATTAAAATAGTCAAACACAATTTTTTTAAATAAATTGACTGAAATGACCTAATCGTCATCGTCGTCAATGATTTCATCTATATTTCCTAAATCATCTAAATTAATTTCTCCATCTGCTAACTTTTCAATAATTTCGGTTCCGGTCTCAGATCCTTTAGCAATCAAAACGTCTCCAACAAGGAGCACAGTGTTTTTGTCAGGACCATAAATCCAGGAATCACCACGTCTTATTGAAATGATTCTCATACCAGTACGGTTAAGCAACAATAGCTCTCCTAAAGAATGGTTTGCTAAAACTGAACTTTCTTCAACATTCAAACGAATGATGTTCTTTTCGGATTCCTCCATAACCATCTTGAATACTGGGTGCGGTTCGAATCCCTTAAGGGTCAAGTCAGCCAAATCCTTTGCAGCATTACCCATAGATTCAGCAGCTTCTGCAATCTCAAGCAAGGTTGTCAACTTTTCAGCATCTTCAAGTGAACGTGCAGCTACAAGAGACTGTTTCTTTATTTCATAGTTCATGCTGTTGAGTCTATTTTCAAGGGTCAACACTTCTTCTGCTGCAGCCTTGTTGTTGAACAATACAGCAGAATATGCTAAATCGACCATTAATTCCGACATATCTTTCATTTCAATTAAAATATCTTTTACACTCGGCATTTTAAATCCTTCTTCAATTTTAATATGTAATAAATAAGTAATGATAAATTAAACCTATTTACCCTATTTACGCATTTTTAACAAGTCAATAGCTATTTTAAAGTCTTCAAAAGACTTTGGCGTCTTAATTTCAACAATTCTATATGTTTGGTCTTTAAATCTTCAGTTTCCTCAAGGATTTCATCAAGCCCTTCCCTGACTGCAAGACATGGCTCTTCCAAATGAATCCAATCACAGAACTGGCAGCTCCAAACGTTCTTCTCCTTGATCCATTCTCCTCCAGTGACGCCATCTGCACATGGATAGAAAGGACAATAGCAGAAATCGCATGCCTCCAATTCCTTATGGCATGGGAGATAATCGCAATCCATATCAAGGCCTCTAGGGGTTTCGCCCTTAAGGTATCTTTTAAAGAAGTCCATATTCTGTTCAATGAATTTCGGCTTGACAATATAGTCGGATGAGGTGACCATAAAGTCATCAAGGATATGTGTCAATCTGTTTCCAATGATTAGAGTTGTCTTTTCATTTATCTTCTCATCATTGATGTCCTTGAATCTGCAGATTTCATGTGATTCGCCATTCACGATTCCAACCAATAGCTCATTGTTGAAATCGTTCACGATTTTTTTCAATAAATTGAAGTTATGATTCTCGTCTTCACCATAGATTCCTTTAAGATTATGGATAAAGAGGACGAAATCATTCTCCAAAGCAGATTTGATCTTGCCTTCAAGTTCCTCTTGGGATACGATTATGCTGTTTAGGTCAATGGCTGCATAGTCATTCAATGGAGCGCCTAACAAGGATGCTGAATAGTCTACAGGACTGACTCCAGGATAGACCCTAAGCTCAATGTCATTGTGCTTTGAGCTGATTTGAATCAGGACATTGGCTACAGTGTAGATATTCGGATTGTTTGAGGAAACGATTGTGACTGTCTTATCCTCTCTTGACTTGTAGACGCAATATTCTATCTTTGAATATGATTCCTCAAGTTTAGAGTAGATGTCTCCGTCTTCACTATCCTCAACGACGTTTGAAATAATCTCTTTATCCTTCAAATATTCATCCAGTATACTCAAGTCAATATTATCATAATTGAGTACAATGTCAGACTCTGTTATTGCATTGAATGCATTTACAGTAATATCTCCTATATCAGAACCGATATAAACAAGATTAATCATCATATCACCTAAAAGGCCTTTTGTTTGTATTTTTTAATTTAGTAATCCGTTAATAAATATTTTGGTCAATAGCGTTTAAATTAAATATTAAGCATATAGCCAACAAATAATCTAAATCAAAGGCATAAATTAAACATCAACTACAATAGCCAACAAATAATTTAAATCAATGAGAAAATGGTTACCAATAATCCACTTTCTTCACTGCCTCCGCCTGAGGAACCTCCGCCGGAACCTCCGCCAGAACTGCCACCATCAGAAGAGCCTCCGCCTGAGGAACCTCCACCTGAAGATCCACCTCCGGAATCACCAGAGGAACCTCCATCATAAGATCCTCCGCCAGAACTGCCACCAGATGAACTTCCGCCACTTGAGCTTGAGCTGCTGGAACTGGAACTGCTGGAGCTTGAACTGTATTTGGATGAGGACTTATAGCTTGAACTTGAACTTGATTTTGTAGAGTTGTCATCGTCCAAGATGGAATAGCTGCTGTCATCCGCATCAAATATCTTTAAGATTGAATCCACTTTCAAAGTGTCCAAATCAACTTGAATACCATTGACTGTGTGCTTTGCAACACCAGTTGCAATGATCTTGTAATCCGGTTCAGCATTGATTACAATGGTGCCTGACTTACCTGTAGGTTTGGAATAACCGAAAGCGGTAACTGTAACATTGAATTCGTCTTCGTCACTATCTTCGACAGTTGTAATGTTGATGTCATCCACATTGACCCCATCAACATCGGCTATATCTGACAGCTTGTCAGCCAATTCATATTTGTTTGTAATATTTACGCTATCTGGATCTTTAATAAGCAATCCGCCAACATTATCGGCACTGAACAATGAGGTTATTGTGCCGACCTGCATATTTATTAATTCTCCTGGATCCGGAACTTCTCCAGTTGCCAAGGTGTAGGAACTGAATAGCCCTATTTCAAAAAATACAAAAAACAATAACAATATAAGTATGATTCTTGAAATTTTCATTTTATCCCTTTATGAATTAATTCTCTAATTTTTATAAGTTTTTATAAGCAAAATTTTCATCAGCCCGATTTTTTCAATGATTAATTTTAAATGTGATGAAAATATATAGTTAGTATCTTATAATGAGCTTAATTATATTATTTATATATAATAAAATTATCGAAAAATGATGCAATATAGATTATTTTATTAACTAATAAAAAGATAGTATAAGTAAAGAGTTTAAATCTAGATATTCGAATGTAATGGAACTATTTCAATTAAGTTAAAAACAAGGAACAAATCAAGTTTTTAATGCAAAAACAAAGAGGATAATATGTCAGCTGAAATACTTATTAAATTTGCAAGGAAAGGGATAATCTTATCTCCAGAGGCTTATGAGCTAATCAAGAACTCTGATAATCCTATAAATTTAAGTTCAGACATAATCGTCAAATTGAAAAGCGGTAATTATTCTAACGATATGGTTCCAGTTGATCTTGAAACATTGGAAAGGATGGGCCTTAACGTAAATATAAAAAAGGATAGTGTAGATAAAGGCCAGTCTGCAGCAGAAGAAGCTGTTGAATCCAAACCACCACAAACAGAAACAAAATTAGAAACCGGCCATACAGAAGAGAAACCGCTGATGGACAATAAGGAAGAACCTTATCTTGGATTGAAAGAGGAAAAAGCGAAAGAGCCTGATCTTGGATTGAAAGAGGAGAAAGCGAAACCGGCAGTTGAAGCAAAAGCATTTGAAAAGCGAACTGTAGAAACACAAGCAGTAGAGACAAAATCCATTCAAAAAGACACACCTGTCGAAACCAAGGCTATGGAGAAGGACACTCCTGAAGAGACAGAATCTATTGAAACACCAGCAATCCCTCAACCTGAAACCACAAACTATTCACGTGAGGATGTAGTCATAATCAAGGATACAGATGTCTCCGAAGACACCAAAATGAAATACAAAAGAAACCTTACAGAATCTACAGTCAATTTCGACAAGTTCAAAGTTCTAAAGGACACAAGCAATCAATCTTATACAAGCGGAGACATTGGAAACCTTATCGAGTATTTCCAAAACAGATACAAAAAGCTCTCCGGAATATTATCACAAAGGCCTGAACTTCGGACCTTCCAGAAAATCAATGAAATCACAGACAATCAGACTGACTTGAACCTGATTGTGATGATCACTGATATCAGAAGCACCAAAAACGGCCATTATCTGATTGAAGTTGAGGATGATACAGGCTCACTTCCTATACTTGTAAGCAAGGACAATGACGAGTTGGTCGCATATGCCAAAAACCTCATGAAGGATGAGGTCATCGGTGTAATAGCTGAAAAAAGGCCAGGAAGCGAAAACAGTTTGGCAATCGTCAAGAACCTCATTGATCCGGGTGTTCCAAGAATCGACAGAAAAGAGGTGGATTTCGGTACCGTATTCACATCTGATGTCCATATCGGAAGCTCAACATTCCTTGAAGATGCATTTGTCAGATTCGTCAAATGGCTGAATGGAGACTTTGGAAATGAAGAGCAGATGGAAATGGCAAACAATGTAAAATACATGATTGTCGGTGGGGATATCGTTGATGGTATCGGAGTGTATCCTAACCAGGACAAGGAATTGGCAATCAAGGACATTACAGCACAATATGATGAAGCTGCACGTTTGCTTGGTGACATCAGAAGCGATGTCAAGATAATCATCACTCCTGGAAACCACGATGCATCAAGAGTGGCGGAGCCACAACCTGCTGTGCCTGAAAAGTATGCTAAGTCATTATACAAGCTCAATAACGTTGAATTCCTTTCAAATCCAAGTACTGTAAGCCTTGATGGACTTAAGGTATTGATTTACCATGGAAGGGGAATAGACGATATGGTGATGGGTTCAAATGATTTCTCACACGAAAGAAATGACCTTGTAATGAAAGAATTCCTAAACAAAAGGCATTTGGCTCCATTGTACGGGGAAAGGACTCCGCTTGCTTCAGAGCTTGAAGACCATTTGGTTATTGACACTGTTCCTGACGTGTTGCATACAGGCCACGTTCACATTAACACCTATACAAACTATAAGGGAATTCACTGCATAAATTCAGGTACTTTCCAGACTCAGACAGAGTTCCAGAAGATCTATAACATTGTGCCTACACCTGCAATCGTTCCTATCATTGATGTAGGTGGAATATACAAGCCATTGGACTTCAATAAATAGCTGCAATGGAATGATGGATTAAAATTATTCTTTATTTTTTAATTAACTTATGCTTATTTTGGATGATAATATGGAAAAGGAAATCGTAAAATCAGTTGTTGAAATGTCAGCATATGTATTTGAAAGAGGATTGGTTTCAGGAAAGGCAGGCAATGTCAGTGCAAGATTCAAGACCGAATCAGGCGATATAGTTGCAATCACTCCAACCCTTAAATCCCTTGCTGACTTGAATGAAGAGGATATCGTTCTTGTAAATGAAAAGGGAGAACTCCTGACAAAAGGCAAGCCATCATCTGAAGTTGGAATGCACTTGGCAATCTATAGGGAAAAACCTGATGTCTATGGAATAGCTCATACACACTCTCCTTATGCAACAGGATTTGCATTTTCAAACAAAAGGATTAAGCGTCTTGAAGGTTTCGGTGCAATAAAGTCAGAATATTTGAAGGACATTGAATACTTCAAGCCTGGAAGCAAGGAACTTGCTGAAGCTGCAGCTGAATCCCTAAAAACAGAAGATGCAATTATCTTGAAGAATCATGGAGTCATTGCAACCGGCGAAACCGTAAAGGAAGCGGCTGCACTTGTTGAGTTTGTGGAAGAGATAGCTAAAACACAATTCGTCACTCATGTTTTAAATTCCATTGAATAATTTAAAAAAATAGCTATTCTGATTAACAGTTTTTGATTAATTAATCATAAATAATTTAAAAATAACTCCGTTATAAAAATTTATATACATCAAAAATAAATATGATATTATGAAAATCGAATTTGAAATTATAGGAAGAATCCACACTCCATTCAAAGAGTTAGATGGAATGCCAATCCAACCAACTGGCGCTAAGGGAATTGAAGGAAAAATATGCCTAAAAGATGAATTCAAGCCTGGATTAAAAGATATAGATGGATTTTCACATCTGATACTCATATATCATTTGCACAAAACAAACGGAAATGCACTTGAAGTCAAGCCATTCATGGACAACACCACCCATGGAGTATTTGCAACAAGATCTCCAAAAAGGCCTAACAATATCGGAATGACCACTGTAAAGTTGGATAAGGTGGAAGATGACATCCTATACATTTCAAATGTGGATATGCTTGACGGTACACCTCTTCTTGACATAAAGCCATATGTTCCTCAATTGTTTGAGGATACAATAGTTGATGATTTAAAAATAGGCTGGTTTGAAAGCAAGCATCAAAAGGCTAAAAACCAAAAGGCTGATGATAGATTTATAAAATGAATTTATCCTATTTTCTTTTTTAATAAATTTTTAATGGTTTTATAACTGTTATTCTATAAATTTCTTAATAGTTTTACAAATTACGAATGAAATAAAAAATCAAAAATAATAATTCTAATTAGAGACTATAATCTCCATCATCCTTATATTCATCCTTATTTTTGCTTCTATAACCTAATGCAATGATCAATATAACTAAAGCCACTGAAAACACTGCAATCAATTGACTGTTTTTAGCTGTAGTAGGAGTGTTTTCCTCTTTCAATATTTCATATGCATTTAGACCTTCTGAAGCACTTCCACCACCATTTTCACCTGAATCTCCTGTTCCGGCATTGGATTGGCCAGACAATGTACCGACACTAATCCCACTACCTGTGAAGTTGCCTTCTCCACTTCCAGAACCGCTTAATGATCCAGTTCCACTACCAGTTCCATTTTTAGTCCCTTGAGGACTTGCCCCCTCTTTGATAGGAAGATTCTCATCATCAGGATAAGAATCATTTTCAGCTGTTTCTGAAGTGTTATTTGTCTTTGTCTTATTAGAAATTATCCTTTCGTTTATGGTTACATTAAAACTATGGCCACCAACTGTTATTGTGATTACCGAACCTGCTGGAAGCTCATCAAAGTCCAAGTCATTCAAACTGAATCTTCCATCTTCACCAACTTCTATGGAACCATAATCCTTTCCATTGACATTTACATTATCTATGGTGAATGAACCTGCTCCTTGAGGATTATTTCCATCATATAATTGGCCAAAGAGCCCATTTTCATCTCCACCGAAGCCCATACTTAATGTTTTCAGCTCATCAGCAGTTATTGCTCTGCCAAATACCATAGGGCATATGTGGCCTACTGCATAATTTCCGTCATTGTCAAAATACCAGTTTGCACCTATGTTTACAGTTGGGTGGGACATTGTGCTCTTTGCATCCCAAACATCATTTGCACCAATGGAATTATGTGAAAACAGCATATTTCCCTGTTTGGCTGCCTGATAATTGTCTGCAAATACAATAGCTGCACCAACATTGTCATCTTCAACATAGCTGCCATATGTCCTTTTTGCAAACATGAGGGTGTTTTGAGTTATCTGATCCCCACTAGTGAGTGAATTTGCATAAATGTTTACTACATTGCTGGAGATATTGTTATGCATAAAGATGTTTCGAGTGGTAGAACCCTCTAGGCGAAGGCCGGAAACCCCATTTTTAGTAATGCTATTATTCAATATGCGATTTGATTTTGCATCCTTAATGAGAACTCCATCCAAACCGTTTTTGTAAATGCTGTTGTTTGTTATATTATTTAGGAAGACATCCTCCATATTCAATCCTATGTTTCTGTTGGAATATATCTTATTGTAGCTGATTTTTGTTCTGTTGACATTTTCAAGGACGATTCCATCATATGCCTTTGTGATGGTGTTTTTATCAATGGCATTATATTTGGAGTCCCTTAATAGGATACCTCCTTTCTTTCCCCCGCTAATGGTATTGTTTATTATAGAGATTTCATCTCCACCTTCAACCATTATCTCATAATCGCTGCTGCCTGTAAACCTTAATCCTTTAATGACAGACCCTGCAGCAAGATTGGTGAAATAGAATCCGAATGAATGGGATATTCCCATATCACTAGCCTTTGCACTTATGGAATCTGATGTATAAATAAGAGAATTATTTGTAGAAACAATGTTCAGTTTCTTATTAACTAGGATAGAAATATTGTGATATTCCTTATCGTTGAATTGGATTGTATCTCCACTTTTGGAATTATCGAAGATAAATTGTATCTCATCGTTAGTCGAATCAGAACTGATATTGTGGACTGAATTAGTCGATATAATATTATTTTCATATTCATTTAGATTATCTGATTCAATCGTATTTTGTGTTTTAATTTGATTATCATATGTTAATATATTTTTATCTGATAATATATTATTATAATCATTATTATCTATATCTAATTGGTTTGAAGCAGATACAGAATTTATAAAAGCAAAAATAAATAAAATTAGAAAAATACCAACCAAATAATGATTATTTTTCAAATTAAAATATTTTT